>JAOUFA010000124.1 GCA_029858545.1 Betaproteobacteria bacterium | reverse complement strand
GGGATTGATCACTTTCACGTCCATGCGCACGTCGGTTTCCTTCCAGTAGCTCGAGAGCGAGCGGCCGGCGGTGGTGTAGGCGACCGCACCGGCGATCGTGCCGGCCTGCAACGCGTCGCTTTGGCTCTTGGCGTCGATCTGGACGTGCTTGAACTGGTAGCCGAGCGCCTTGTAGATGCGCCCGAAGTTCAGCCAGTTCATGAAGCCGGCGGGAGTAAAGAACACCGGCTTGCCGCTGAAGTCGCCCCAGCACTTGTACTTGTCGGCTTCCTTGGCCGAGGTGGCCATGAACGACTCCATCGGGTAGGAGTACCAGGCGTGCACCAGTTTGCTCTTTGCGGGCGTGTAGTTCTTGAATCCGCCCTCGCCAGCATAGATCTGCGTCATGCCGACATCGGCCGTGTAGCCGATCTCCGCGGTGCCGTCCATCGCCGCCTTCATCGCGCCGGTGGTCGACGGGTAGGGATTGACGGTGATGGTGTATTGCCCGCCGAGCGCCTCCTCGCCGATTTTCACCATCGCGGCGGCGACCTTGTAGCCGTAGGAATCCACGCTGGAGGTGGCCCAGCGGATCGATTTTCGTTCCTGCGCCGAAACCGGCCCGATCGCCGAGAAAGCAAACAAGGCGGCAAGCGCTGCTGCGGATAGCGAGAGGCGGTAACCCGGTCTACTTTGAAACATCGTTTTCTCCTTGGGTACGTGTAATTTGGAAGAAACGGCTCTTTTTTTGATGCGGTATACGTGGAAACCCGCATTGCCAAACACCCATGCTACATGTACGGGCCGTATTTGCGCTGCTGGTTTTATTTGACGCTCCGCGGCGCTTCCTGTCAACGGCGGCTTGGCGCGTGCCGCGGTGCCGGGAGTGCTTGCCAGCCGCCCGAATACTGTATAAAAATACATCCTCTGACTCCCTCGGGCAGCGTGTTTCCCATGATTCCTCCTGTGGCCCATTCTCCGGCCGGCTTCGATACGCTTTTCCTGAACCGCTCCGTCTGGCGGGGTGGCGCGCCGGTGCCGAACTTCGCGGCCCTGAATTCTCCGCGCGGCGTCCCCACCGGGTTCGCCGCGCTCGACCTGGAGCTGCCCGGTGGAGGCTGGCCGGTCGATGGTCTCGCCGAAATCTTCTGCGCCGAGCAGGGTATCGGCGAGTTGCAGCTCCTCGCTCCCGCGCTCGCCGCGCTCTCGCAGGCGGGCAAGCGCATCGTCTGGATCGCACCGCCCTACCGGCCTTATGCGCCCGCGCTCACGGGCGCGGGGATCGATCCCGCGTCGCTCGTCGTGGTGCAGGCGGCTTCGCGTGGCGAAGCATTGTGGGCGGCCGAGCAGAGCCTGCGCGGCGGCGCCTGCGCGGCGCTGCTCGTCTGGCTGCGCGGCACGCGCTATGCGGAGTTGCGCCGACTCGCGCTCGCCGCGCAGAGCGGGAACGCGTCGTGTTTCCTTTATCGTCCCGAACAGGAGGCGAGCGAATCCTCGCCGGCCTGTCTGAGATTGAAGCTCGCATCGCAGGCGGGAAACCTCGTGCTGCGCATACTCAAACGCCGTGGTGCGCCCGCGGTTTCTCCAATGACTGTCCCGATCAAAAGGCCCGTCCATGTTGTGGGTGGCGCTGCATCTTCCCAGACTTGCGCTCGAAGCGCTGTGGCGCGACCCTGTCTCGCCTGAGCCGATTGCGATCGTCGAAGGCGGGCTGCTACGGGTGTGCGACGAGCGCTCGCGCGCGCTCGGCCTGCGTCCCGGGATGAGACTCGCCGCGGCGCGCGCGCTGGCGCCGCGGCTGGATGCGCGGCCGCGCGACGCGGGCCGCGAGCGCGCGGCGCTCGAAGGTCTTGCCGCGTGGATGTGCCGCTTCACGCCCTCGGTATCGATCGAGCCGCCGCAGGATCTGCTCGCCGAGGTGGGGGGCAGCCTGCGTCTGTATGGTGGACTCGCGGCGCTCGCCGGACGCATGCGGCAAGGGCTCGATGACCTCGGATTCACTTCGTTTCTCGCGGCTGGGCCGAGCGCGCGCGGCGCGCTGTGGCTCGCTGCCGCCGGGCGGGGAGACTTGATCGAGGATCCGGCAGCACTGCGCCCCGCGCTTGCCTCGCTGCCGGCGGCACTTGCCTGCGCCGATTCCCGGTCGCGCGAATTGCTGCGCGATATCGGTGTTGCCACGCTCGGTGAACTGCTCGCCCTGCCGCGCGCCGGCCTCGCGCGGCGTTTCGGGCAGCGCTTGCTCGATGACCTGGACCGTGCCCTGGGCAGCCGCCCTGAGCCGCGCGATTTTTTCGTGCCTGCAGCGCGCTTTACGGCATCGATCGAGTTCGACGCGGAAGTGCTGCACGCCGAGGGAATCCTGTTTGCCGTGCGTCGTCTGCTCGCGCAACTCGAAGGCCTGCTTGCCGCGCGGCAGGCGGGCATCCGTAGCTTTACGCTCACGCTCAAGCATCGGCGCGCAGCGCCGACGGTGATCGAGATCGGTCTGGGTTCGCCTGGCCGCGAGGCGGAGCGTTTTTTGCGTCTCCTGAGCGAGCGAATCGTGGCGCTGGGATCGGTTCCACCGATCGAGGCGCTATGTGTCCAGGCCGGTGAATTCGAACTCTATGCCGCATCGACCGCCGGACTGTTTCCGGATGCCCGGGCGCAGACCGAGAACTGGACGAGGTTGATCGAGCGTTTGCAGTCGCGGCTCGGCGACGATGCGGTGCATCGCATCGCGTTGCACGAGGATCATCGACCGGAGTTCGCTTGGCGGATGCAGGGAATGGCCGAGCACGCGGCGCGCGCGGAAGGAAATTCCGTGCCGAGGCCGATCTGGTTGCTCGACGCGCCGCGCCCGCTCAGGGAGATCCAGGATGTGCCGCAGCGCGATGGGCCGCTCGATCTGCTCGCGGGACCCGAGCGCATCGAGTCGGGCTGGTGGGATGGAGGGGAGGCCGCGCGCGATTACTTCGTCGCGCGTGCGCCGGATGCGGCGCTGCTGTGGGTATTTCGCGAATCCGGCGGCGGCTGGTATCTGCACGGCATTTTCTCCTGAGCGTTGCCGATGGACCCGACACTACCCGCCTACGCGGAGTTGCACTGCCTTTCCAATTTCACTTTCCTGCGCGGTGCTTCGCATCCCGAGGAACTGGTCGCGCGTGCCGCGGCGCTCGGCTACGCGGCGCTCGCGCTGACCGACGAATGCTCGCTCGCTGGCGCGGTGCGCGCGCACGCTGCGGCGAAGGAGGTGGACCTCAAGCTGATCGTCGGCACGGAGATCCGGACCGAGGACGGACTCAGGGTGGTGCTGCTCGCCACCGACCGGCCCGCCTACGGGGCGATCTCCTCGCTCATCACGATCGCCCGCCGGCGGGCGAAGAAGGGCGGGTATCTTCTTGCGCGCGATGACATGAAGGAGGTCGCGGGACGTGGGGTTCTCGCGCTGCTCGTGCCCGACGCTACGCCAGCCGATGCCGAGCACGGGTGCTGGCTCGCCGAGCGTTTCGCGGGCGACGCCTGGATTGCCGCCGAATTGCACTGCGGACCGAACGATCGCGCGCGGCTTGCCGCGCTGAGCGAACTTTCGGCCACCTGCGGCCTGCCACTCGTCGCGGCGGGCGATGTGCATATGCATTTGCGTTCGCGCCGGCGTTTGCAGGATCTGCTCACCGCGATTCGCCTGGGCAAGCCGGTCTCGCAATGCGGCTACGCGCTCTATCCGAACGCCGAGCGTCATCTGCGCCTGCGCATGCGGCTCGCGCAACTCTATCCGGAGGAACTGCTCGCCGAGACGGTCAAGCTCGCCGAGCGTTGCCGTTTTTCGCTCGACGAGTTGCGCTACGAATATCCGGAAGAACTGGTTCCGGTGGGCGAGACGTCCGCGAGCTGGCTGCGCAAATTGACCGGACAGGGTCTTGCCTGGCGCTTTCCGGAAGGAGCGCCGGTCAGGGTGCGCGAGCTGGTCGAGCATGAACTGAGGTTGATCGCGGAACTGAGCTACGAAGCCTTCTTTCTCACCGTGCACGACATCGTGAGCTTCGCGCGTCGCGAGGGTATCCTTTGCCAGGGACGCGGCTCGGCGGCCAACTCGGCGGTGTGTTATGCGCTCGGCATCACCGAGGTCGATCCGGGACGCATGGCGATGCTCTTCGAGCGCTTCATCTCGAAGGAAAGGAACGAGCCGCCCGATATCGACGTCGATTTCGAGCATCAGCGGCGCGAGGAGGTGATCCAGTACATCTACGCCAAATACGGTCGCGAACGCGCGGCGCTCGCCGCTGCCGTGATCTGCTATCGCCCCAGGAGCGCGGTGCGTGACGTCGGCAAGGCGCTCGGTCTCGCAGCCGATCAGATCGAGCGGCTCTCGAAGAGTCTCGCCTGGTGGGACGATCGCGCGCGCCTGCCCGAGCGGTTGCGCGAAGCGGGGCTGGATCCCGCGAGCCCGGTGATCGGGCAACTGGTCGAACTCGCCTCCGTGCTACAGGGTTTTCCGCGCCATCTGTCGCAGCATGTCGGTGGCTTCGTCATCTCGCGCGGACCGCTCGCCGAGCTGGTGCCGATCGAGAATGCGGCGATGGAGGGGCGCAGTGTCATTCAATGGGACAAGGACGATCTCGATGCGCTGGGCCTGCTCAAGGTCGACGTGCTCGCTCTCGGCATGCTCTCGGCGATCCGCCGCGCGCTCGCGATGGTGGCGCGGCAGCGCGGTGCGCCGTTCACGATGAGTGACATTCCTGCCGAGGATCCAGGGGTGTACGAAATGCTCGGGAACGCCGATACGGTGGGCGTGTTCCAGATCGAATCGCGCGCGCAGATGTCGATGCTGCCGCGGCTGAAGCCGAAGAATTTCTACGACCTGGTGATCGAGGTGGCGATCGTGCGCCCGGGTCCGATCCAGGGCGGCATGGTGCATCCCTATCTGCGCCGGCGCCAGGGTCTGGAGCCGGTCGTCTATCCGAGCGAGGCGGTGCGCACGGTGCTCGAGCGCACGCTTGGTGTGCCGATTTTCCAGGAACAGGTGATGCAACTCGCGATGGTCGCGGCGGGCTTCAGCGCGGGCGAGGCCGACGCCTTGCGCCGTTCGATGGCCGCGTGGAAAAGAAAGGGTGGGCTGGGACATTTCGAGGAACGCCTGGTGCGCGGCATGCTCGAGCGCGGTTATCGACGCGAATTCGCCGATAGCATCTATCGCCAGATCCTCGGTTTCGGCGAATACGGTTTTCCCGAGTCGCACTCGGCGAGCTTCGCGCTGCTGGTGTATGTCTCGGCCTGGCTGAAGCGCCACGAACCGGCGGCGTTCTGCGCGGCGTTGCTCAACAGCCAGCCAATGGGATTTTATTCGCCTTCGCAACTGGTGCAGGACGCGCGCCGCCACGGCGTGGAGGTACGGCCGGTGGATGTCTGTGCGAGCGCCTGGGATTGCACGCTCGAAGGACCGAATTTACTCAGACTCGGTTTGCGTCTGGTGGGCGGGCTTGGGGAGGGAGCGGCCGGACGCATTGTGCTGGCGCGCGGGCAGGAGAAATTTGTGTCGGTGGAAGATCTGGCGCATCGCGCGGGCTGTGGCCGGCGCGAGCTGAACTGCCTCGCCGCGGCGGGCGCCTTCGCCGCCCTCGCCGGGCATCGCAGGCAGGCACATTGGTTTGCCGCAGGCGTCGAGCCGGGCACCGCCCTGTTGCGCGCGGCGCCGGCAAGGGAGGCGGGTGTCGCGCTTGCCGCAGCGCGCGAGGGCGAGGAGATCGTCGCCGACTACGCGAGCCTGGGCCTCACCCTTGGCCGCCATCCGCTCGCCCTGCTGCGCGAGCGACTGGCGAGCGCGAAGCTTCTCACTGCCGAGGCTTTGCGCGCGCTGCCGCAGGGACGCGCCGCGCGCGCGGCGGGCCTGGTCACCTGCCGGCAGCGGCCCGACACTGCGAGCGGCGTGGTGTTCGTCACGCTGGAGGACGAGACCGGTTGCACCAACGTGATCGTCTGGCGCGATCTGGTCGAGCGCCAGCGGAAGGAGTTGCTCGGTGCGCGCCTGCTCGGCGTGCAGGGCGTGATCGAGCGCGAAGGCGAGGTAGTGCACCTCGTTGCGCGCCGGCTGTTCGATTACAGCGTGCTACTGGGCGCGCTCGATGTGCCGTCGCGGAATTTTCACTGAGGCATCGCGCGTCCCGGGTGTTACCCCGATGCATACACGCCGGAACAAGTGCAGTGTCCGCATCGGCGCGATGAGGCGGAACGAACTGCATCACCCCTCCATCGCCTCCCGTATATGCCGCAGCAAATCGACATCCGAATAGGGCTTGGTGACATAGACGTTGACGCCCGCATCGGCCGCCTGACGACGGTGCTTTTCCATCGAACGCGAGGTAATCATGATGATCGGAAATTGCGCGAGATCGGGCGCGGAGCGTACCCGGGCGGTGAGTTCGAGCCCGTTCAGATTGGGCATCTCAAGGTCGGTCAGCATGAGGTTGGGGTTCGTGGTCTGCAGCAGTTCCCAGGCCTCGGCCCCGTCTTTGGCGGTGATAGGATCGAAACCGGCGTCCTCGACCAGCTCGCGCAGCATGCGGCGTACCGAGAGGGAATCGTCGACGATGAGCACCGATTTTCTCTCGATGACCTGACGGCCGAGCGCCGCGCGCGCTTCCGAGGCGAGGCGCACCAGCTCCTGATCGGCGAGGAGATCCGGAAGGTCGAGCAGCGGCAGCACCCGTCCGTTGTGCGCCACCGACACGCCGGCGAGCCCGCGCAGCAGTCCCAGGTAGCGGCCAGCACTTTTCAGCACCAGGTTGCGCGCGTCGTGGACCTTGTCGACGACCACGGCGATCAGTTCGTCTCCGGAGCGGATCACGACGGAAGGCTGGGCCACGGCGATGTCGGCGGTAAGCGGCTCCTGGGCGCCGAAGATGAGATCGCCCAGCCGGCGCGCGCTGCACAGCTGCTCGCGGGCGATGATCATCGGCTCGGCGAGCAGGTCGCCACCGGGTTTCGCGTGGCCCGCGGAGAGGACGAATTCGACGTGCTGCGAGGGAATCGCATACGAGTTTCCGGCGACTTCGAGGACAATCGAGTGCACCATCGCGAGAGATGCCTGCACGCGCATTTCGATTGCGGTGCCTGCGCCCTCGGTGGAACTGATCGAGACCAGGCCCTTCATCGACTTGACTCGCTCGGCCACGACATCGAGACCGACGCCGCGACCCGAAATCTCGCTGACCTGATCGCGGGTCGAAAAGCCCGGCAACAGAATGAGCTGGGCAACCTCCGCGTCGGAAAGATTCTTGCCGGGCTCGATAAGCCCGCGTTCGACCGCCTTGGTGTGTATCTTCTCCAGGTTCAGTCCACGTCCGTCGTCGGTACAGCGCACCGTCACCCCCTCGCCCTGCCTGGCGAAGCTGAGGGTGATGATTCCGCCGGGTGGCTTGCCCGCGGCGATTCTCTCGTCGGGGGATTCGATACCGTGGTCGATGGCGTTCCTGAGGACGTGCAGCAGGGGATCGGCGAGCTGGTTCAGAACATCGGTGTCGATCGCGACGTCGGCGCCTTCGATGACCAGTTCGGCTTCCTTGCCGGTCACCTGGCAGGTTTGCCGTACATTGCGGCTCAGGCGCGGCGCGAGACTCGAGGCCGGAGCAAGGCGCGTCGCCAGCACGAGGTGCTGCAATTCACGGTGGGCGTAGTGCTGGCCGTGCAGAGTTCCCGCGATGGCCTGCAGGGCTTCGTTGATCGCGAGGGTGATTTCGCGCACATCGGTGGCTTCCTCCATCAGCGCATGGGTGCTGCCGTGCAACTCGTTGTAGCGGTCGAGTTCGAGCGGGTCGAACTCGCCCGGCGCCGCGCGCGCGGCCTGGCGCTGCACGGCCGCGCCGCGCAGATCGACCATGTCCTCGATCTCCTCGAGGCGGCGTTGTACGGTCTGCTGGCGGGTGAGAAGTTCGCGGCCCCGCTCGCCGAGCCCGGCGATGCGCTCCTCGGCGTCACCGAGCCGGGTGGCGAGATCGCCGACAAGGCGCAGGATCTCGTCGACCGTTGAGACCGGAACACGGAAAGTCGCTTCGGTGAGCGGCGCGTTGCCGCGCATGGCCTCGCTGCGCGCCGGTGTGGCAGAGGCCGCATCGCGAGGGAGTTCCGCGGGCGGAGATCTGTTCGCGTCTTCCTCGGGCGCAGCTGCCTCGTCGTCCAGGTCCTCGATCTCGCCCGAATCGATACGATTGGCCCAGTCGAGCAGGCGTTGCAGGACCGCCTGCGCGTCGCGCGGAGGCTCTTCCTGGCCGAGCAGGGCGTAGACCATCTGATCGAGGCAGGCCGCGGCGTCGACCAGGGTGCGCGACAGGTCGGCTGGCGCGAAGGCGGGGCGTTCCTCCAGGAACTCGAGCAGATCCTCGGCATGATGAGCGATGGTGGCGATGCCTCGAATCCCGACGATGCTGGCCGTTCCCTTGAAGGTGTGCGCGATGCGCTTGGCCTGCTTGATATCCTCGGTGCGCGCCTCTTGGCGCGCGAATGCCTGCATCAATTCGCCCAGATGGGCGACTTGCTGCGGGGCATCGTCGATGAAGGCGCTGTAGACGTTGGCATCGACATCGGCGGGAATATCGAGCACGACATCCTCGGGTGTGGCGATGCGCTGGCGCTCGGGGTCCGCATGCTGCAACAACTCGGCAGGAATTTCCGGCGGGGCAGCGAGCGCTTCCATGAGCTCGATACCTTCTTCCGGCGCAAGCGGTTGAGGTCCATCGGACAGATGCGCGACAAGGGCCTCGGCGTGCCCGAAATTGCCAGGGTCGTCCAGATACGCGAGGACGCGAACCGGCCAGCCAGAGAAATGCGGTATCGCCTGGGCCCGTTCCTCGCGGCTCATCGGCGCCAGCACATAGATCGAGTTTCTCAGAATGTCGGTCGCCCGGGCGAGACCTCGCAGGCCGATGACCCCGCTTGCTTCGCTGATGCGTTCGAGCAACGTGGCGTAGGTCTGGAGGTGATCTGCGAGCAGCAGATCCCCGTCCGGGGTCTGCGAGATCGAATCGAGCGTCGCCGTGAGATCCTTTTGCACCTGCTCGATTTCGCCGCGCAGGACGGCGATCAGGTCGTTGATGTCCATGGGCGGGGCGGTACCTGGCGTCAGCGCTTCAGGCGCGCGGTCCCTGCAGCTTGAACACGGCCACTCCACGCACCAGCTGCTCGGCGATCGCCACCAGCATCTGTGTCTCGCGTGTTTGCTCGGTGACCGCCGCCGCGGTGAGACCCGCGCTATGGCCGATTTGCTCGACCCGCTTGCGCAGGTCTTCGGCGATTTCGATCTGCGTGTTCGCGCTGAGGTGGATGCGCTTCACCGATTGCACCAGGTTGAAGGTGATCTCCTGAGTCGCGCGCATCTGCTCGCCCGCCTTCTGTGCCTGTTCGGAACCGGCGACCA
>JAOUFA010000557.1 GCA_029858545.1 Betaproteobacteria bacterium | reverse complement strand
ACGAGCGAGTTGCCCGCGTCGCGCAGTCTGCGCATGACCGCGATGACCCGCCCCATGTCGCGCGGGTGCAGGCCGATCGAGGGCTCGTCGAGCACGAACAGCGTGTTGACGAGCGACGTGCCGAGCGCGGTGGTGAGGTTGATGCGCTGTACCTCGCCGCCCGAGAGGCTGCGCGATTGACGGTCGAGCGTGAGATAGCCGAGGCCCACCTCGCACAGGTAGCCGAGGCGCGCGCGGATTTCGCTGAGCACCAGGTCGGTGGCCTCGTCGAGCGGCGCGGGCAGCCTGAGCGCGGCGATGAACTCGCGCAGTTGCGTGAGCGGCAGCAGCATCAAATCCTGGATCGAGTACCGCTCCGTGCCGAGTTTCCAGAGCAGCGAATCGGGTTTCAGGCGCGCGCCTGCGCAGACCGCACACGGCGTGTAGGCGCGATACTTGGAGAGCAGCACGCGGATGTGCATCTTGTAGGACTTGGTCTCGAGCCACTTGAAGAAATGGCGTACGCCATACCAGGTGCCGGGCCAGCTCTTCTTCCAGCTCTTCCATTCGGGTTCGCCTTCGAGCACCCAGGCGCGCTGGGCGGAATCGAGTTCACGAAACGGCGTATCGAGCGGGATGCCGCGCTTTCTCGCGTACTTCTCCAGGTCGTCCTGGCATTCGGCGAAGCTGGGCGTCTGCCAGGGGCGCACCGCACCCTCGCGCAGCGTTTTCGCTTCGTTCGAGACGACCAAACCGAAATCGACGTCGATAATCCGCCCGAAACCGCGACAGCTCTCGCAGGCGCCGACCGCCGAGTTGAACGAAAAGGCCGCTGGAGTGGGATCGCCGTAGTGGATGTCGCAGTCGGCGCAGTGCAGGTCGGACGAGTAGCGCCAGGCGGGCTCGGCATGGCCGTCCTCCGCGAGCGGATGCACAGTGACCCGACCCTGGCCGACGCGCAGCGCTGCCTCGATCGCTTCGATCACCCGCGCGCGCTCGACCGAGCTCATGCGGAAGCGGTCCTGCACCACCTCGATCGCGGTCTTGGAGCGCGCATGGATGCGCGTATAGCCCTGGCGTTCGAGCAATTGCGCGATCTCCGCCTCGCTGAAGTTCTTCGGCACCGGCACCGGGAAAGTAAGCAGCAGGCGCGGATCGCCCGCTGTCTGCGCGCGCGCGGCGAGGCTTGAGAAGATCGACTGCGGCGTGTCGCGCTCGACTTCGCGGCCGCAGGCGCGGCAGTAGAGCTTCGTCGCACGCGCATAGAGGAGCTTGAGGTGGTCGTTCAGCTCGGTCATCGTCCCGACCGTCGAGCGCGAAGTACGCACCGGATTGGTCTGGTCGATCGCGATCGCCGGCGGGATACCCTCGATCGATTCGACCCGTGGCTTGTCCATGCGGTCGAGAAACTGCCGCGCGTAGGGGCTGAAGGTCTCGACGTAGCGCCGTTGCCCCTCGGCGTAGAGCGTGTCGAAGACGAGCGAAGACTTTCCGGAACCCGAAACGCCCGTGACGACGACCAATTCGCCGGTGGGAATATCGAGCGACAGGTTCTTGAGATTGTTCTGGCGCGCGCCGCGAATTACGATGGCGTCGCCGGGGGATGCTTCCTGCTTCACGTGGGGGGAGGGGGCGGAAACGGGTGATTCTATCCCCTCGCGGCGCTCGCGCGAGGCGCCGCGACGGTACGCCCATTCCGCTGGGTTCGCCGCGCGCGCGCAACCGCGCACGGGTGGCAGGTCCGCTAGGATCGCGTGCCCGATTCCGCGATCGATACGACCCGGGCCTTGCCTCGATGCGGCGGCGGGGCGCGCCCCGCCGCCGTCGAAAGCGTCAGGGTCGGATGTACGACCAGCCCTGCATCTGGCGATCTGCGATCTCGATGAGGCCGCCGGAGACCACGCGGGCACCACCGATCAGGTCGGCCTGGGTGAGCTTCATCTTCTTCATCGTCACACCGCAGGCCGCGAGATCGACGTTTCGGTCGAGCGCGGCGTTGAGGCGGTCGGCGACGGCCGATCCCGACTTGAGCATTTTGAGCCCCGGGCCGTAGGCGACGATTTCGACCCGGACGTTCTCCTTGCCGACGAGTTCTGCGGGATTTTCCGCATTGTTGAGGGCAAGATTCCAGGCTTTCGGATCGTCCTCCGAAACCTGGATTACAAAGCGGTATTTGGGTTCCGGCTGGCTGGTCGCGCAGCCCTGTATCCCGCCTACTCCCGCGGCGAGCAACAGCGCCGCACCAATAAGTGCTTGTTTCATCGAATCTCCTCCTTGATTTGGCGGC
>JAOUFA010000123.1 GCA_029858545.1 Betaproteobacteria bacterium | reverse complement strand
CCGGGAGATCTATCACGTGAGGCGCTCCAGGATCAGAATCGACACGATCAGGCCGTAGATCGCGATTCCCTCCGCCAGACCAACCAGGATCAGCATGCGACCGAACAGTTCGGGCTTCTCGGTGATCGCGCCAACTGCCGCGGTGCCGACATTCGCCACCGCGTAGCCCGCACCAAGCGCCGAGAGCGCGGTGGCGACAGCCGCCGCGGCGTAACCCCAGCCATAAGCCGCCGCGTCGGGCGCAGCCCGCGCGGCCGCGTCGGCCGCCGCCCTCGCCTCGGGCACGCGCCACAGCAGCAGGCTGCCGGCAACGCCGAACAGCAGCGCGATGCCGGTGAGCACGAGGGCGGCGACTGTTTTGCGATGGGTCATCATGAAGTTCTCCCGGTGGTGAAGCCCGGCGGCCCGCCAAGCGGCCGGAACGGCCGCCCGCCGCCGCGCAAGAAGCGCACGAAGAATTCGAACAGCACGAGACGCGTCGTCTGCACCGAGACGACCAGCACCTCGATGGCGATTACCAGCGCGTTGCCGAAAGCGATCACCGTCGCCGCGGCAGGCGCGGACAGCCCCTCGGCGAGCGCGCCGACCGCCGCCGACAGTCCGGCATGCGCGAGCGCGAAGGCACCGACGCGTACGAAGGAGAGGGTGTTCACCGCAAGTTGAAACAGCTGCTCGAGAAACTCCGCCGCGGCGCCCGCGAGGGCCGCCGCGCGCCGCTCGACGATCAGGCAGCCCGCGAACTGCCAGAGCAATCCGAGTGCGCACAACCAGACCAGCGGCATGTAGATGACGACGCCGACCAGACCCAGATAGGCGAGCACAACGCCCCCCTGATCGAGAAACCAGCGCCCGAGCGCCGCACGCCAATACGCCTGCAGTGCTTGCAGGATCAGTCCGGTCGAAAGCAGGAGCGCACCGAAGGCAAGCGGCGGCAGCAGAACCGCCAGCGGCTGGTCGAGCGGCCGCAGCCAAAGCGCCGGCAGCCAGTGCTCCATGCCGAACACGCTGCCGAACAGCAGGCCGAACACCGCCGAGGAGGCGCCGCAGGCGAGCAGCAAGCCGGCATAGGCGAAGCGGCGCCGCAGCAACAGCCCGGCGGCGGCGAGCAGCAGACCCTGTCCGAGGTCGCCGAACATGTAGCCGAACAGCAGCGGCACGATCACCGCGACAATGCGGCTCGGGTCGGCCTCGTTGCGTCCGGGAACGCCGAGCGCCGACGAAAACAGCTCGAAAGGCCGCACCCAGCCCGGATTGCGCAGAATGAGTGGCGGTTCGCTGCCGGCGGGTGCCGGCGGAAACTGGATCTCGGCGCGCGTGCCGGCGCGCGTCAGCGCGCGTTCGATACGGCCGCCATCGATATCGTCGGTCCAGCCGGCGATCGACACATACTGGCCGCTCGCCGCGAGCGAAGGCGCGGCACGCGCGAACCAGGCAAGGCGCTCGAATTCGCCGAGCTGGCGCGCGACGTCGTGAACGCGCGCGCGTTCGGCCAGTTGCGCCCGCAATGCGGCGATCTCCCCGTCCAGCGCGCGCTCGCGCGCCTCGATCGCGGCGAGTGAGCGCGCGGCATCGCCGTCCAGCACGGCGGGCAGGATCAGCATGCGGCCCTGGTAGGCCGCAGCCTGGGGAAGATAGTCGTCGAGCGCAGCGCGCGGTCCGAGCACGATCAGCCCGGCCTGCTCGCCGGTATGAAACGGTACGGCGAGGATCGGCGGCGCCGGAAGGAGTGCCCGCGCGCTGCCGAACAGGACCACGCGTCGTTCGAGCGCAAAGGGCGTGCCCCGCAAGCGGCCGAAATCGAGTGCATGGCCGACGAACTCCCCGACGATCGCGCGCCAGGTGGCAAGCTCGGCACGCTCGAGCGCGAGTGCCTGAAGTCGCGCGATGAGTGGATCGGCCTCGCGCGCCCAGCTTCGCAGCGCGCCGAGCGCGCGTTCGAGCCGCTCTCCGGGCGTGCCGATCACCGCTTCCGCCTCGCTCGCGAAGACCACGTCGATCTCGGGTACCGGCCAATAGGCCGCATAGCGCTGCGCGAGCCCCGCCTGCTCCTCGAACCGCACGCCGAGCTCGGTCAGCGGCTCGAGCGCGCTCGCCTGCGGATTCAACTCGAGCTCGATCGCGCCGGTCGCGGCGAGCGCTTCGAGCACTGCGGCCGCCTCGCTTTGCGCCACCACTACTTCGAACCAGCGCGCGGGCACCGGACGCACGCTCATCGGCCCTCCCCCGGGTAGAGCGCTCGCGACACCAGTTCCGCTCGCAGTCGTTCTATTTCGAGCGCATCGAGCAGCAGCGCATCGAATACCGCCGCCGGCGTAAGCAGATCGGCGCGAAAGCGCCGCGCAAACTCGTCGCTCAGCGCACGCCGTCGCGACCACGTCTCGCGCGCGGGAAGTTCCTTCCGATCGACGAGGGCCGCAAGCGTACGCGCCTCGCCGCCCAGTCGCGCGACGACGTCGTCGAGTCTCCGACGCGCCGCGCGCTCCTGCGGCGGCCAGCGCGAACGCCAGATCGCGAGCCACGATTCGAATCGGCGCGCATTCGGATCGCCGCTATCGGCCAACGCGGCGAGCCGGGCACGCCAGCCCGGACCCGATAGCGCAAACGACGCCTCGTCGTTCATCCATGCTTCTCGCGTCCCGCCGGCGCGCAGCCGTTGCACCAGCGGCAAGTAGACCAGCGCGGCGCAGCACTCGACCGCCTCGCGCCAGCGCGGCGGAACCCAGCGCGCGAGCCGCTCCACCGCGGCGACCGACTCGTGCCGCAGTTGCTGCTCGATCTGATGGACTGCGGCGACCGCGGAAATCCCGCGCAACCAGCGCCGCAAGCCGGTCTCGCGCGCGCGTTCGATGAACGCCTGCAGCGCGGCGCGGCCGCCGAGCGCGGCCCAGTCGGGCTCGGACAGGCGCTCGGCATGGCGCGCCTGCAGGCGCGCCTGCACGTAGCCGAAACCGGCGTCAACCATCGTCGCCCTCGGTGGTAAGGTGCTGCGCGAATCGTTCGGCGATCTCGCCAAGACGCGAGCGGCGCGCGTCAGCCTCCGCCTCGTCCGTCGCGAGGCACCGCAGTGCCTCGGCGAGCCCGGTGAGCCGCTGTGCGTGGCGCGCGAGGTAGCGTTCACTCGCCGCGGCGATGCGTGCGGCGGCACGCTCGGAGATCGCCCTTGCCCGCGCCCTCGCACGCCCGATTTCGAGTTCCGTGTCCGCCTCGTTGCGCTCGACGATCGCAAGCGCATCTTCCTCGGCGACAAGCAACCGCTCGATCGCCCGCTCAGGGTCAATGCGTTCGATGTCCGGCTGAGTCATGAACCGCTTCCCTGCTTACTTCATAGCCAAGGTGGGAATGCCCGGCTTGACGTGCGTCAACGCCGGATCAAGACTGTTTCACGGGCGGCGCCGCTCCTTGAAATTGACAGATGATAAGATTTCGCCCGGGCCAGCCGCTCGCCGCATGCGCCGGTTGAGATGTATCCCCGCCGCATTTCAACCGCAGCTCACATACCAGGTTTCCCATGTCCGCACTTCCCGAATCACGCCGCTGGCCCGCCGAGGGCGTGACGCGGGTTCCCTACTGGGTGTATCAGGACGAGGACGTCTACCGCCTTGAACAGGAGCGCATCTTTCGCGGCGCAACCTGGACCTTCCTCGGCCTGGAAGCCGAACTGCCCCAGCGCGGCGACTGGAAGACCGGATTTGTCGGCGACATGCCGGTGGTGGTCGCGCGCGACCAGGAAGGCGCGCTGCGCGCCTTCGAGAACCGCTGCGCGCATCGCGGCGCACTGCTGTGTCTCAAGTCGCGCGGCAATTCGGGCGAGATCGCCTGCGTTTACCACAACTGGACCTACGACCTGTGCGGCAACCTGAAGGCGGTCGCCTTCCGGCGCGGGATTCGCGGCAAGGGCGGCATGCCCGAAGATGCGCAACCGGAATCCCAGGCGCCGCGCAAATTGCGCGTCGAAGTTCTACACGGCCTGATTTTCGGCACGCTCTCCGACGCGACACCCCCGGTCGAGCAGGTTCTCGGCGAGGAAGTCTCGGCGCGCGTGCGTCGCGTGATGAAGGAGCCGGTGCGCGTGCTGGGAGGCTACAGCCAGATGCTGCAGAGCAACTGGAAGCTGTACATGGAAAACGTCAAAGACACCTACCATGCGAGCCTGCTGCACCTGTTCTTCGCCAAGTTCCGCATCAACCGCCTGGAACAAAAAGGAGGCGTGATCGTCAGTCCGGACGGTGGCAGCCACGTAAGCTACAACATGATGCGTACCGACACCGGCGCCACCGAATATGAATCCGCCGGAGTGCGCACGGCGCGCGGCGGCTACCGGCTGGAAGCCCCGGAGCTGCTCGAATCGGTCGATGAGATCGGTGACGGCATCAGCCTGCAGATTCTTGCCGTGTTCCCGGGCTTCGTGCTGCAACAGATCTCCAACTGCCTCGCGGTTCGCCAGGTCATCCCGAAGGGAACGCAGCGCACCGAACTGGTATGGACTTGTTTCGGCTATGCGAGCGACGACGAGACCATGACCGCGCGGCGGTTGCGCCAGTCGAACCTGGTCGGTCCAGCAGGGTTCATCTCCATGGAAGACGGCGCCGCGACGGGCTTCGTGCAGCGCGGTGTCGCGGGCGCTCCCGACCGCGAGGCGTTCATCGAGATGGGTGGGCGCGCGGTGGCCTCGGACGAATCGCGCGTGAACGAGACCTCGGTGCGCGGTCTGTGGCAGGTCTATCGCCGGCACATGGGTCTTTAGGAATCGGCCATGGACATTGCCCTGCAACTCGGCGTGCAAAACCTGCTCGCGCGCTACGCCCACGCGATCGACGACGATCGTCTGGAGGAATGGCCCGATCTATTCGTCGAGGACGGACGCTACCGGCTCACCACCGCCGAGAACCTCGCGCTCGGCCATCCGCTTTCGCTCATCGTCGCGGATTCGCGCGCGATGCTGCGCGACCGCGTGAGCGCGCTGCGCCACGCCAACATCTACGAGGCGCAGCGCTACCGGCATATGCACTGCGCGACGCTGGTCGAAGCCATCGATGCCCGTACCGTACGCGCGGTGTCCAGCTTCCAGGTGCTGCGCATCATGCACGGTGGCGAATCGATGCCGTTCGCGAGCGGCCGCTATCTCGACCGGATACGTCTGGCCGATGCGGGGATGCAGTTCGAGGAACGTGTGGTGGTGTGCGACAGCCGGGCGTTCGATACCTTGCTCGCGATTCCGCTCTGAGCCGGGCGTCGCCGGTCGGGCTCAGTCGGCGGGGTCCGCGCTCTTGCCCGGACGATCATCGTCCATCAGGACGTCGTGCGCCGGACGATCGAGGTCGTCGAACTGTCCGCCGTCCAGTGCCCGCCAGAACAGCCAGCCGATGACGAGCACCGCCCCGACCGAGAGCGGCACCAGCAGATAGAGGCTTTCCATGGCCTAGCGGCCCGCTTCGGAGCGCGCGAGCCCCGGGGTTGCGACGCTCGCCAGCGCGGGTGTTTCGCGCAGCAGCGGGCGCATCGCGTTCAGCACCACCACGAACGAACTCGCCGCCATGCCGAGCGCCGCCTCCCAGGGTCCGATCCAGCCCGATGCGGCGAGCGGCAGCGCCACGACGTTGTACGCAAGCGCCCAGGCGAAGTTCTGGCGGATTACTTGCATCGCGCCACGCGCGAGGGCGAAGGATTGATCGATCGCGAGCAGCCGTCCTTCACCGAGCAGCACCACGTCGGCCTGCATCTGCGCCGCGTCGGCACCTCCGGCCATCGCGAAGGACACGTCGGCAGCGGCGAGCACCGGTGCATCGTTCAGGCCGTCGCCCGCCATCGCGACCACGCGTCCGGCTCGTTGCAGGCGTTCAACATAGGCGAACTTCTCCTGCGGCGTCGCACCCGCCGCGGAATGGCCGATTTGCAGGCGCTGCGCGAGAGCCTGCACCACCGCCTGCGCATCGCCGCTCAGCAGGTGCACCGCGAGGCCGCGTGCCTTGAATGCTTCGACCGTCGCTTGCGCGTCGTCGCGCAGGCGGTCTTCGAAGGCCAGTGCCGCGATCCAGCCTGCGTCGTCGGCGAGATACACCGTCGTCTGCTGCGCTACGCATGCCGCGAATTCCCCGGGCAGATCGCTCCCGCACAACTCTCCGCAGAAGCGTGCGCTGCCGATGCGCAAACGCCGATCGCCCACGCGCCCTTCGACGCCGTGGCCGGGGAAATTGCGCAACTCATCCGCTTGCCTCACCCGCTGCGTCGACTGCTCCCGGGCGAGCGCTCGTGCGATCGGATGCCGGCTCGCGGCTTCGAGCGAGCGCGCGAGCGCGAGGCAGTCGTCGCGCGTTGCCGTCCCCAAGGTCTCCATGCGCACGAGCGCGTAGCGTCCGGTGGTGAGGGTTCCGGTCTTGTCGAGCACGATGTCGGTCGTGCGTTCGAGCGCCTCGATCGCCCGGGTGCGGGTGAGCGCCGCGCCCCGCGCGAGCAGCATACCGTTGGCGCGCGTGAGCACGATCGGCGCGGCCAGCGCGAGCGCACAGGGACAGGTAACAACGAATACCGCGACCGTGATCCAGAGCGCTCGCGCGGGCTCCACCTGCCACCAGTACAGAAACGCCGCCGCCGCGGCCGCGAGCACCACCACCGTGAGCGAACGTGCAATCCGGTCGGCGCGCTCGACCAGGCGCGGCCGGCCCGCCGCCGCGCGCTCGACCAGGCGCGCGATCGCCGCCGCCTGGGTGTCGGCTGCAGCGCGCGTGACGCGCATCACCAGCGGTTGCTCAAGGTTCACCGAGCCTCCGACGAGCGCCGCGCCGGCGGTCTTGGCCACCGGCCTCGCTTCTCCGGTGAGCAGCGATTCGTCGGCGCTCGAGGCACCGCGCTCGACCTCGCCGTCGGCGGGGATACGATCGCCGGGCGGCACGAGCACGCGATCGCCCGCCTTGAGCACGTGTGCGGTGACACGCACCGCGCTCGCATCGTCCGACGCATCGGCCAGGCGTAACGCGAAGGAAGGCATCCAGCGCGCCAGCGGATCGAGTTTGCGCGACGCGCGGCGCCGCGCGACCGACTCCATATAGCGCGCGCCGAGCAGCAGGAAGACCAGCGAACTGACGGTGTCGAAGTACACCTCGCCCTGCGCGGCGAGCGTCGCCCACGCGCTCGCCGCAAAGCCGATCGCGACGCCCAGCGCGATCGGCACGTCCAGGCCGATACGCCGCGCGCGCAGATCCTGCCAGGCGCCGGCGAAGAACGGTTGCGAGGAGAACAACACGACCGGCAGCGTCAGTACCAGGCTCGCCCAGCGCATCAGTTGCTCGACATCGCGCGTCAGCGTACCGGACCCCGCGTCGACGTAGGCGGGAACCGCGTACATCATCACCTGCATCGCGCCGAAGCCGGCCACGAAAAGGCGCCACAGCGCGCGGCGGTTCTCGCGCCGCGCGAGTTGATCCTCCCGGCGCGGATCGTAGGGGTAGGCGTCGTAGCCGATGGCACGCACCGCCTCGATAATCGCCGAGAGCTTCGCGCGCCGGAGGTCCCAGGCGATCTGCGCGCGCTGCGTCGCGTAGTTGATGTCGGCGCGCAATACGCCGGGCTGGCGTCGCAGCCATTGCTCGTTCAGCCACAGGCAGGCGGCACAGCGGATGCGGTCGAGGATCAGGGTCGCTTCGCGCGTGTATTCGGAGGGAGTTGCGACGAACTGGCGCTGCGCCTCGGCATCGTCGTAGACCTCGCTGGGGGGCAGATCCCCGGGTAGCGGGGCGCGCCCCACTCCGGTGTCGTGGGACTCGCGCGTCTCGTAGTAGCGCTCGAAGCCGCCCAGCACGATGGTACGCGCCACCGCCTCACACCCGGCACAGCAGAATTCGCGCTCCTCGCCGAGCACGCACGCGCGATGGCGTCCCGGCGCCGCCACGGGCAGGGCGCAGTGAAAACACGCTGCTGCGGGGCTTTGCGGGCGCGGCGCGCCGTCGCCGAAGGAATGGATGCGGGTCAAGCGCTGTCCCCGATATAGGTGACGCCAATTTACCAGATTGCGAAAATCGATTTGATCTATCGTCGCGGCAGGCCTAGCCTTGCATCACGCAGCCCACCCACCCGCCCACGGACCGATCATGCGCGAAGGCAGCCTCGAAGCACCGACCCGTCACCCTCTTGACTGGAACAACCCGGAATTTTACGAGCAGGACAAGCTCGACGACGAACTCGAGCGCGTATTCGACATCTGTCACGGCTGTCGGCGCTGCGTCAATCTGTGCACCGCCTTTCCGACCCTCTTCGATCTCGTCGACGCCAGCCCGACGCTGGAGGTCGACGGGATTCCCAGGAAGGACTACGCAAAGGTGGTGGATCAGTGTTACCTGTGCGACATGTGCTACATGACCAAATGCCCCTACGTACCGCCGCACCAGTGGAACGTCGACTTCCCGCACCTCATGTTGCGTGCCAAAGCGGTGAAATTCAAACGACAGGGCGCGGGTTTGCGCGACCGGCTGCTCTCCTCGACCGACGCGCTCGGCAAGCTGGCGACGATCCCGGTGGTGGTGCAGACGGTCAACGCGCTCAACCGGAACGGCGTCGCGCGTGCGGCAATGGAAAAAACGCTCGGCGTGGCGAAGCAACGCGAGCTGCCCCGCTACGCCTCGCGGACCTTCCGCGCGGGCAGCCTCGCGGATGCGTCGTTCCCCGTGCAGAACGGCAGGACCACACCCGGCAAGGTGGCGATCTTCGCCACCTGCTACATCAACTACAACGAACCCGGCATCGGTGAGGATCTGCTCGCGATCCTCGCGCACAACTGGATCCCGCACGTGATCGTCGAAAAGGAGGCCTGCTGCGGCATGCCCAAGCTCGAGCTGGGCGACCTGGAGACGGTCGCGCGGCTGAAGGCGCTCAACATCCCGCCGCTCGCGCGGCTCGCGCGCGAGGGCTACGCCATTCTCACCCCGGTCCCCTCGTGCACGCTGATGTTCAAGCAGGAGCTGCCGCTGATGTTCCCCGGGGATGCCGAAGTCAAGGCGGTACAGGAGGCGATGTTCGACCCCTTCGAATACCTGGTGATGAGACGCAAGGACGGTCTGCTGAAGACCGATTTCAAGCAGGCGCTCGGCAAGGTGTCGTACCACATCCCCTGCCATTCGCGCGTCCAGAACGTCGGGCAGAAGACGCGCGAACTGCTCGAGGCCATCCCCGGCACCACGGTCAACACCGTCGAGCGCTGCGCGGGCCACGACGGCACCTGGGGCGTGAAGCGCGAGTACTATGCCAACTCGATGAAGATCGGCCGTCCGGTGTTCCGTCAGATGTCCGAACCCTCGCCCGATTACGTCAGCTCGGACTGCCCGATCGCCGGGCGCCATATCCTGCAGGGCATGCGCGAAGCCGACGCCGCCGGCGACGCGCGCAAGGCGCACCCGATC
>JAOUFA010000556.1 GCA_029858545.1 Betaproteobacteria bacterium | reverse complement strand
TGAGGGGATGCCGATCGGCGTCAAGGTCACGCTGCGAGGGAAGCGGATGTACGAGTTTCTGGACCGCCTGGTGACCGTTGCCCTGCCGCGGGTTCGCGATTTTCGCGGCATTCCGGGCGATAGCTTCGACGGCCGCGGCAACTATGCCATGGGGTTGAAGGAACAGATCGTCTTCCCCGAGATCGATTATGACAAGGTCGACGCGATTCGCGGCATGGACATCGTCATTGTGACGACTGCCCGCACCGACGCCGAGGCCAAGGCCCTGCTCAAGGGCTTCGACATGCCCTTCTCCAACTGAGCGGGCGAACGGAGTACGGATATGGCTAAGAAGAGCGCCATCGAAAAGAACAAGCGGCGGATGCGCCTGTCTCAGTCGCACGCGAACAAGCGCGCGCGCCTGAAGACGATCGTGATGGACAAGTCACTGCAGGCAGAAGAGCGTTTTGCGGCCCAGCTTAAGCTGGCGGAGCTTCCGCGGAATGGTTCAAAGGTGCGTGTCCGCAGTCGGTGCGAGCTTTCGGGCCGGCCGCGCGCGGTGTACCGCAAGTTCAAGTTGTCGCGCATAGCTTTGCGTGACCTGGGCTCGGCCGGGCAGATTCCCGGCTTAGTCAAGTCGAGCTGGTAAGGGAGGTCCTTTGCAATGGCGATGAGTGATCCCATCGGGGACATGCTGACCCGGATCCGAAACGGGCAGAGCGCCGGCAAGGCGAGCGTTATGGTGCCGGCCTCTAAGATGCGGACCAATGTGCTCGACGTGCTGCAGCGCGAGGGTTATATCCGCGGCTACAGTTGGGCGGAAATTCGCACGGGTGTCGCCGAATTGACGGTGGAACTGAAATACAGCGAGGGACAGCCGGTGATACGCGAGATCAATCGTGTATCGAAGCCGGGCCGGCGCGTGTATTCGGGAGTCAAGAGGTTGCAGCCTGTGTACAACGGACTGGGAATTTCGATTCTGTCGACGCCCCGTGGCGTTATGTCAGACACCGAGGCCCGCGCCGCCAATATTGGTGGTGAAGTCCTCTGCAGGGTGTTCTAGGAGGAAGCATGTCGCGAGTCGGCAAATATCCGGTACGGATTCCGAAAGGCGTCGAGGTTTCGATCGCCAATGACGTGCTGACCGCCAAGGGCGGCAAAGGCACGTTGACGGTTCCGCTGAATGAGTCGGTGCAGGTGGCCGCGCAGAATGGCGAGGTCACCGTTACGCCGCGCGACGAGTCCAAGCGCGCGCGGATGATGTGGGGCACGGTTCGGAACTTGATCAACAATGCCGTGATTGGCGCGTCGGAAGGTTTTGCCGTGCGCCTTGAGATCACCGGCGTCGGCTACCGCGCGGCGGTGCAGGGGGCGACCCTGAATCTGCAGCTTGGCTACAGCCACGATATCAACTATCCGATTCCGCAGGGCATCACCATCCGGTGCGAGCGTCCGACACTGATCGAGGTGTCTGGCGCGAGCAAGCAGAAGGTCGGCCAGGTGGCCAGCGAGATCCGCGGGTACCGCAAGCCTGAGCCCTACAAGGGCAAGGGTATTCGGTACGAGACCGAGGTGATCGTGCGCAAGGAAGGCAAGAAGAAGTAAGGGTGACGGTGATGCTGAACGTGAAAGAACTGTTCTCGCGCCGGCAGCGGCGCGCCCGGCACCAGATCCGCAAGTTCGGAAAAGGCCGGCCGAGGCTGTCGGTGTTCCGGTCTGGCCTGCACATCTATGCGCAGGTGATCGACGACGCACAGGGCAAGACCCTTGCGGCCGCATCTTCGATCGACAAGGAATTGCGGGCCAAGCTGAAAAGCGGCGCCAATACCGAGGCAGCGGCGGCGATCGGAAAGCTGATCGCCGAGCGCGCCAAAAAGGCGGGTGTGTCCGAGGTGGTCTTCGACCGCGGCGGCTATGCCTATCATGGGCGCGTGAAGGCGCTGGCCGAAGCCGCCCGCGAGGGCGGACTAAGTTTCTAACGAGGGCCGGAAATCATGGCACGGACACCAAGGCAAGACCGCGCGCCGCGTGAGCGTGAGGAACCTGAACTGATCGAGAAGCTGGTTGGCATCAACCGCGTGGCCAAAGTGGTCAAGGGCGGACGGCGCTTCGGCTTCGCAGCGATCATGATCGTTGGCGACGGCAAGGGCCGCGTCGGTTACGGCGCGGGCAAGGCCCGTGAAGTACCGGAGGCGATCCGCAAGGCCACCGAGAATGCCCGTAAGGGGATGGTGCGCATTCCGCTGCGTGAGGGGCGCACGCTGCATCACGACGTCCAGGGCCACTACGGCGCGGGT
>JAOUFA010000555.1 GCA_029858545.1 Betaproteobacteria bacterium | reverse complement strand
CGCGATTCCGCCAGTGCTTCGTTGAGGCACGCAGTCGCGTTTTCATATTGGTCGGCGCGCCGATAGGCCATGCCCAGCTGGATCAGCGCATTGCGGGTCATTTCGCGCTCGCCGCCTGCGCGCAACGCTTCGATGACGCGGCGCATGTCGGCGACGGCGCCTTGTGTCTGTCCCGCCTGCGCGCGCGCCGCTCCGCGCTGTTCAAAGATCGCAACGCGCTGACGCGCGTCCAGAGATTCCGGGTGCAACTCCGCTAAAGTGACTGCGCGATCCAGCCAATGCAGCGCATCGCGCATCGCGAACAGTTTCTGCGAGTGTTCGGCGGCGCGCACCAGATAGTGCCGCGCCTTGGCCCAGGCGTGTGCGCGCTCGTAATGCTCGGCAAGCTGGGCATCGAGCTCGTGCTTCGCGCCTTCGCCGCGGCGTTCCAGCACTTCTGCCACCGATAGGTGCAGCAGCCGGCGCCGCGCACCGCCGATGTCGCGATAGGCCACCTCGCGCAGCTTGTCGTGGCTGAAGTCGTAGACGCCGCCCTCGGGTTCCTCGCGCAGCAATCGGCGCCTGACCAGCGCCTCCACCGCGTCGAGCAGTTGCGCCTCGGGCTCCTGTGTCACGTCGAGCAGGGTGTCGAAGTCGAAGCGACGGCCGAGCACCGCGGCGGTTTCGAGAAACGGCCGGATCGCCTTGGGCACGTGCGCAAGGCGCACGCGCACGGCGGCACGCAACGCGTCCGGGAGCAACCCCGGGGCGTCGTTCGCGCGCGCTTCCAGTTGCGTCTCGCCCTCGCTGATGGATTGCAGGATCGACATCAGGAAGAACGGATTGCCTTCTGTCTCGCGCTGCAGGCGCTCGGCCAGGCCGGGTACGCCGAGGTTCGCACCGTGATTCGTTTCAGCCAGCGCCGCGACCAGGCTCTCGGTGTCGGCATAGCCCAGCCTGGCGAGCGGCACGCGTCGCGCGTCGGCGTCGCGGCGCAAGCTTTCGACCAGTTGTGCGAAGCGCTCGTCGTTGTCGATGGCGTCGTCGCGATAGGCGTAGACCAGCAGCACCGGGCGCTGCGCGGCGTGGCGCGCAAGGTAATGCAGCACTTGCGCGCTGGCATCGTCGGCCCACTGGAAATCGTCCACCATCAGTACCGCCGGGCGACCGTCGCGCGAAGCCTCGAGCAGTTGGTCCACCGCGCGGGACAGGCGCGCCTGGCGCGCCTCGGGAAAATCGTTCGACAATTGCGGCAGGTCAGGAAAACGTTCGCCGATCTCGGGTACCAGGGCGGCGAGTTCGGCGAGCGATACGGGTGCAAGCGTGCGCAGCGCCGCGCTCGATACGCGCTCGAGCGCGCGCGTGACGAGGTCAACCACCGGCTGGTAGGGCATCGCGCGTTCGATCTCGTAGCAGTTGGCGGTGAGCGTCGGCAGGTTCTGTGCGTGCGCGTAGCGGGTGACTTCGCGCAGCAAGCGGCTCTTGCCGATGCCCGGCTCGCCTTCGATCAGCACGGTGTACCCGGTGCCTGCGGTGAGTCGTGAGATCAGGCCGATCAGCAGTCCATATTCGTTATTGCGCCCGACCAGCGGCGTGGTGTCGCTGGCGGGCGAATCGGCAGGGACGTGGGCCGCTGCGGCTTGCGCGGAGCTGTCGACCGGGGCGGGGTCCATGCGCAAACGCTTGGTGGCATTCTGTGCGCGTGCCGCATCGAGGAAGTCGCGCCGCTCTTCTTCGGGTATCGCTAGCGCTGCGGCGAGCCGGTCGGCGAGCCACCTGGATGGTCGCCGCTCGTCGGCCTCGATCTTTCTGATGGTGAAGCCCGAGCAGAACACCTGCTCGGCGAGCGCCTGCTGGGTGAGATCCAGCGCCTTGCGCCGGCGCCGCAACCAGTAGCCAAACGAATCTGTCCGATCCTGCACCCCGTCTGACTCCCCGTTGCCATAGATGCGTTTGATTCTAGCAGCTAAGGCCCGGCGTTTGTCCCGCTTTTTGTCCCGCTTTGCGGTACCCCGGGCACTCTCGCCAGGAGTGAAATAGCGCCATGTCGATCGGCTGCACCAGAACCGGATCAGGCGACGCGCAACAGGACCGCGTTGCCATACCCAGACAAGTCCTCTTACACAACTCAAGGAGAACATTCATGTCAACAGTCATTTCAACCAGCGCGCCCGCCATCGACCTTGCGGCCGTGAAGAGCAAGCAGCAACTTGCCTGGTCGTCCGGCGACTACGCCGTCGTCGGCACCACGCTGCAGATCGTCGGCGAGTCGCTGTGCGAAGCGCTCGACTTGCGAGCCG
>JAOUFA010000554.1 GCA_029858545.1 Betaproteobacteria bacterium | reverse complement strand
ACGCACCGCGCCGAAGCGGATCTGGAGTAGGCGATATGCTGCGCGCCCTGGGGGTCCGCGATTTCGTCATCATCGAGCGCGTCGAACTGGAACTCGGCGCGGGCTTCACCGTGCTCACCGGCGAGACCGGCGCCGGCAAATCGATGCTCGTCGACGCGATCGAGCTGCTGGTCGGCGGACGCGGCGACGCCTCCCTGGTGCGCGAAGGCGCCGAACGTGCCGAGCTGTCGGCCGAATTCGACGTCGAGGCGGGAGGGCCGCTCGCCGCGTGGCTCGCCGAAAACGACCTCGCCGGCGACGAAGGGGTGACGATCCTGCGGCGCACGCTCGATCGCGGCGGCCGTTCGCGCTGTTTCATCAACGGTCACGCCGCCACGCTCGCGCAGCTGCGCGAGGCAGGCGAACTGCTGGTCGACATCCACGGCCAACATGCCCACCAATCGCTGCTGCGACCCGCGGCGCAGCGTCAGCTGCTCGACGCGCAGGCCGGCGCCGAGACGCTCGCGCGCGACACCGCCGCGGCCTGGCGCGCCTGGCAGCGCCTCGAGGCGCTCGCCGCCGAGGCACAGGCGCAGTTCGCCCGGCGCGCCGCCGAACGAGACGAACTGGACGAGAAGCTCGCCGAACTCGACCGGCTCGCGCTGCGCGAGGGGGAATGGGATGAACTCGCCGCCGAGCACTCGCGTCTCGCGCACGGATCGAGCCTGCTCGCCGGAGCGCAATCCTCGCTCGACACCCTGTCGGAGGCCGAGGACGCCTGCCTGCCGCAACTCGCCGCGGTGGCGAACAGCCTGCGTTCGCTCGCCGCACACGATGCCGGTCTGCGGACTATCGTGGAGATCCTCGAATCGGCCGAAGCACAGGCGGGCGAAGCCGTGCGCGAGCTGCGCCATTACGCGACGCGCATCGACCTCGATCCCGCGGCGCTGCGCGAGGCCGAGTCGCGCATCGAGGCGCTGCACGCGGCGGGCCGCAAATACCGCGTGCGTCCGCAGGAACTGCCGGGCCTCGCCGCAGAAATGCAGGCGCGGCTGGCCGAACTGGAACTCGCGGTGAATCCCGAGGCGCTGCAACGCGAGGTCGCCGCGGCGCGGGAACGCTGCCAGGCGCTGACGACCCAGCTTTCGGCCAAGCGAAAAGCGACCGCCGCGGCATTCTCCAAGGCAGTCACCGATGGAATGCAGCAACTGGCGCTCGGCGGCGGACGTTTCTCGGTCGCGCTGCGCCCGCTCGAGACGCCCGGCGCGCAAGGCGCCGAGGAAATCGAGTTCGAGGTCGCCTCGCACCCCAGCTTGCCGCTGCGCCCGCTCGCCAAGGTGGCCTCGGGAGGCGAACTCTCGCGCATCAGCCTTGCGATTCAACTCCTCGCAAGCCGGAGTTCTCCGGTCGGCACATTGATCTTCGACGAGGTCGATTCCGGCGTCGGCGGTGCGGTCGCCGAGAGCGTGGGCCGCGCGCTCAAACGACTCGGCAAAGACCGCCAGGCGCTTTGCGTCACGCACCTGCCGCAGGTCGCGGCGCTCGGCGACGAGCAATGGACGGTGGCCAAGTCGGGGGCGCGAACCAAGGTCTCGGTGAGCGTCACGCGCCTGGATCGCGCCGCGCGTGTCGAGGAACTCGCGCGCATGCTCGGCGGTGCGGAGATCACCGCGACCACGAGAAAGCATGCGGCGGAGATGCTGGGGGAGTGAGAACCAGGCTTGGCGCGCGATGACGCCAACCCAAGCCTCTTGCCCGGTTTTGACTTTCACCGATCTCCCCATTTCGTACGGTTGCGCTTTTTGCAACCGTACGAAATGGGGAGACACTGGTGCATCCAAACTCGCGGATTCGCTCGTCTTGCGAAGGGGTTTGAAGCCCTCAGGGTCTCCGCTTTTTGCACGGTTGCAAAAGACGCAACCGTGCAAAAAGCGGAGATCGGTGAAATTCCAAACCGCTTGGTAGCGGGCTTGGCCCGCTTGCTCAAAACTTCCTCAGACCGCCCCGTCCGCCTTGCCGCCCACCGGAGCATTGCGGTGAGGACAATTGCTCTTCAGGCAATCCGCGTACAGGGCAAGCGAATGGCCGCGCAGCGCGAAGCCGTACTTTTCCGCGATCGCCGCCTGGCGCTTCTCGATTTCGTCGTCCATGAATTCCTCGACCCGCCCGCATTGCATGCATACGAGGTGGTCGTGATGTCCGCCCTGGTTCAGTTCGAATACGGCCTTGCCAGTCTCGAAGTACTGCCGGGTGAGCAATCCCGCCTGCTCGAACTGCGTCAGCACCCGGTACACGGTGGCGAGGCC
>JAOUFA010000553.1 GCA_029858545.1 Betaproteobacteria bacterium | reverse complement strand
TCGCCAACGGCGACGAAAACGATCGCAGCCTGATCGATCTCGCCAGGGGCGCGTTTCGTGCGGTCACCGGCTGGATCGGCCAGTTCAGTCTCAAGGCGAAGACCGCGGCAGGACGCGATGCCTATCAGGTGCGCACGCCGCTCGTCACCATCGGCGTGCGAGGCACCGACCATGAGCCGACGCACCTGCTCACGGGCGATCCGCGCGGTGAAGCGGGCAGCTACGACCGGGTCTACTCCGGCAAGGCGGTCATTCAAAGCCCGCAGGGCGCGATCGAGGTTCCTCCCAACCGCGCCGCGTTTCACTCGGCATCCGGACCTCGCGCGAGGCCCCGGATGCTCGCCTCGGTGCCGGGATTCTTCGTCGCGCGACGCCACGAACAGCAGTTCGTCGAACGCTCGCGTGAGGGCCTGCGCAATCTGGCTCAGCGGCGTGCGGCGCGGCGCGAAGCGATCCGCCTTGAGCGCCGAGACCTCCGGTCGGCGCCCTCGATCGCGCCGCGGGCGCCGCAGTTCGGCGCACCGCCCCGGCAGGAAACGTCGCCTGCTTCACGCGAACCCAATTCGCTGCCGTCGAGTCCACGCCCGGAGAGAGCGACGAACCTGTCCGGTCGTACGACCCCCGCAACGCCCGCCGGAGGATTGCAGCTACCGACGGAGCCTCGACCCTCCGTCGCACCGCCGGCTGCTGCCGCGCCGCAACCGGCCGTATCGAGTTCGCCACCCGCGACTGCCGACCGCAAGCGCATCGACAATCCCACGCCGGCTCCCGGCCGCCCGCAGAATCCCGGCAAGCAGCTGCAGCCCCTCGTCCCATACCCTGCTCAAGAGGATGCCTCGCGCAGGAAGTTCGTGCCTGACCGGCCAGTCTCCGCCCCGGCCGAACGACTCGCGCCTGCGCGGTCCTCTCCCGGTGAATCGGGCCAGCGCGCCTCGCCCGTCAGCACACCGCGTCCCGCGACGCGCCAGAAGCCAAGCGCGCAGCAGCAGGGCGCCGCACCGAACGGCACTGCCAGCCCAAAGCGATCCGGCAGGGCTCAGACAGGTCCGCGGCGCCGCCGCCGCGATTCCGGGCATTGAGCGCGCTACGCGCTCGTACACCGCCCGCGCTCAATCCCCGGAACGCGCCGCGAGCATTCGCTCGAGGTAACGGGCGAGCAAATCGACCTCGAGATTCACTTGCGACCCCTGCGCGAGGCGCATAAGCGTGGTGACCTCGAGGGTATGAGGAATCAGGTTGACTTCGAAATCCGCCTCCTCGGCTCGGTTTACGGTGAGGCTCACGCCGTCGATCGTCACGGAACCCTTGCGCGCGATGTAGCGCGCGAGTTCCCGCGGCACGCGAACCCGCAACAACCGCGAGTCACCCGCGGTCTCGAAGGCGAGCACTTCGCCGACACCGTCGACATGGCCGGTGACCAGATGCCCGCCCAGCTTGTCGCCCAGCGCGAGCGATTTCTCCAGATTGACCTCGCCGGGCCGATCGAGTCCGACCGTGCAGTCGAGCGACTCGCGCGACACATCGAAGGAAAGCTTGCCACCCGCGAACGCGACCACCGTCAGACAGGCGCCCTGCACGCAGATCGAGTCTCCCAGGCCGACATCCGCGACGTCGAGCGCGCGCGCATCGATCACAAGCCGCAACCCCTGGTGCTGCGGAGCAACCGACTCGATACGACCCACCGCTTGCACGATTCCAGTGAACATCAGAACCTCGCGAGAATTCTCAGATCCTTGCCGATCCGCTCGATCGAATGCAACGTGAGCCCCACGCGCGCGTCGAGCGACGCCACCGCCGGCAGGTTCACGATCCCCTGCGCGGTGTCGCCGAGCAGACTCGGATTGAGGTACATGAGCAACTCGTCCACGCAGCCCTCGCGCACGAGCGAGCCGTTCAGCTTGAATCCCGCCTCGACGTGCAGTTCGTTCACGCCACGACGCGCGAGTTCTCCGAGCAGCGCCTGCAGATCGACCTTGCCGGATGAATTCGCGCAACACACCACCTCCGCCCCCGCCGCCTCGAGCGCACGCCGCTTCACGGCATCCTCCAGTGCGCAGAAGACGAGCGCGCCGCCGCCGTCGAGGATTCGCGATCGCGGCGAAATGTCGAGCCGGCTGTCGACCACCACGCGCAGCGGCTGGCGCGGCGTTGCGACCTCACGCACCGTGAGACGCGGATCGTCGGCCTGCACGGTGCCGATTCCGGTCAGCAGCGCACAGGCGCGCGCGCGCCAGCGGTGGCCGTCGGCACGCGCCTCCGCACCGGTGATCCACTGCGAGCTTCCGTCG
>JAOUFA010000122.1 GCA_029858545.1 Betaproteobacteria bacterium | reverse complement strand
CGCAACTGGCGCTGTCATTTTCCAACCTGCGCCTGCGCGAGCGCCTGGCGGCGCAGGCGCTGCGCGATCCGCTCACCGGCCTGTTCAACCGCCGCTACCTGGAAGAAACCCTCGTGCGGGAGGTTTTCTCGAGCCGGCGCGCCGGACGGCCGTTCGGCCTGATTCTGTTCGACGTGGACCACTTCAAGAATGTCAACGACACGCTGGGCCACGATATGGGCGACGAGGTGCTGCGCACACTCGGCAACCTGTCGTTGCACTGGCTGCGCGGCAGCGATGTCGCCTGCCGTCTCGGCGGAGAGGAATTCCTGCTGGTCCTGTCGGGCGCGACCCTGGAGCAGGCGACGCAGCGCGCGCAGGAATTCTGCAACGCGGTACGCGCGATCCGGGTCAACCACAACGGGCAGACGCACCAGAACCTCACGGTATCGGCCGGAGTCGCGGCCTACCCGGAGCACGGCGCGACGCCCGAGCAACTGCTCAAGGCCGCCGACACCGCCATGTATGCGGCCAAGCGGCTGGGACGCGATCGCGTCGTCGTGTCCGGTACGGAGCCTCCCGTTATCGCCGCGCTCACGGATCGGAAGACCGCAATCCTGGCCTGACGACGCGCGGCGGGGAAGGCGCGGAAATTCATCGACGGCCTCCGCCGCCGGGAGGTTTCCCGGCCGGCGCGGGCCGCTGTCGGGTTCCTGTCGTGGTGATGGCGTGCCGCTGGCGTGGTAAAAGGGCTTCCTCCGGAACATCTTGGCCGCTCCGTAGCGAAAGGAGCTTGAGATGTTGATTCAGGAATTGCGTCTTGAGCGTGGCTGGTCCCAGCAGCAACTGGCCGATGCCAACGGGGTTGAGTGTCGGAACCAATCAACGCATGGAATCCGGCCATCCGGCCGGCACCGGAACGCTCAAGTCTCTCGCCGCCGCATTCGAGGTGGACTCTTCCACCCTGAACCCGGAGCAGACCATGACTTCCAAAGCAGATATTTCGATCGACAGGCAGGAAAAAGAGGCATTCAGGCAGGTGCGCACGCTGCGTGGTTTCTACCCGCACGTGATTCGCTATCTCATCGTGGCTCTCGCCTTGCTCGCGATCAATCTGATCGTGTCGCCGCGGCGGATGTGGGTCTTCTGGGTGATGGGCGGCTGGGGGCCGGGAATCCTGATGCACGCGTTTCGCGGGTTCCGGTCCGATGGACTCCGCGGACCCCGCTGGGAGCGGCGGCAGGTGGAGAAGGGCTTGGGGCGTTCTATCTAGCGTCCCGAGCATCCCGCCCATCTCAGCAAGATCCGGGTCGAGAACGCCCGCGCAAGAGAGCATGATCTGTGCGCATCGTCACAGACTTTCGCGGAGCGACCCATGCATCAATGCATCGAGCCATCGATACTGTACTTCGGCACGCCGGTAGTTCTGATCAGCACTCTGAACGACGACGCGACCTGCAACCTCGCGCCCATGTCCTCGGCCTTCTGGCTTGGCTGGCGTTGCCTGCTCGGTCTGGCGGCGCATTCCAGGACCCCGCAGAACATGCTGCGTACCGGCGAGTGCGTGCTCAATCTCCCGTCGGTAAACGAAGTGGCGGCGGTCGATCGCCTCGCGCTCACCACCGGCTCGACTCCGGTTCCCGAAGCCAAGCGGCGCAAGGGCTACCGGCACGAAGCCGACAAGTTCGGCATCGCGGGACTGACGCCGATCGCCTCGGAGACCGTCGCGCCGCCGCGCGTGCGCGAATGCCCGGTGCAACTCGAAGCGGTGGTCGAGGCCGCGCATCGGCTTGCGCAGGACGATGCCGCGCAGCGTGGATCCATCATTTGTTTCGAAGTACGCGTGCAGCGCGTACACGTGGAACAATCCGTATTGATGGACGGCGACGCCAACCGCATCGACCCCGACAAATGGCGTCCGCTGATCATGAGCTTTCAGCAATTCCACGGTCTCGGACCGCGGCTGCAGGCCTCGACCCTGGCGAAAATCCCGGAGTCGCTGTACCGCAGCCCCGACGTCGACCGAGCACGCAGGCGGCGGGATGCTGGCCGCGCGGAATTTCCCGGATAGATCCGCGTGTCCGACTATGACCGCATCGCCCGGGCGATCACCTTCATCGCCGGTCGGGTGCACGCCCAGCCGTCGCTGAACGAGGTCGCCGCGCATCTGCACATGAGCCCGTTCCACTTCCAGCGCCTGTTTTGCCGCTGGGCGGGCGTGACGCCCAAGAAATTCCTGCAGGTGCTGACGGTGGAAAGAGCCAAGCAGCTGCTCGATGCATCGACGCCGCTGCTGGAGGTTGCCGATGCGCTCGGATTGAGCAGCGGTTCGCGTTTGTACGACCACTTCGTCCAACTGGAAGCGGCGACACCGGGGGAATTCAAAACGGGCGGCGCCGGACTGACGATCGACTACGCGGTGCATGACACGCCCTTCGGCGGCGCCTTCATCGCCGCCACCGACCGGGGCATCTGCGCGCTCGCCTTTCTGGACGATCCCGATTTCACCGTGCATCGGACCGCGTTGTCCGGACAGTGGCCGCGCGCGCTGCTGCGCGAGAACCGGCGGCGCACCGGAGCCCTCATCGAATCGATGTTCGCCGTCGACCCCAAGCCGGATCGCCCGCTGTCGCTACACGTGTCCGGCACCAACTTTCAGATCAGCGTGTGGAGGGCCCTGCTGCGGATACCTCCGGGAAAGGTGGCGAGCTACGCCCAGGTGGCCGGTGCGATCGGTCGTCCGGAATCGGCGCGGGCGGTCGGGCGTGCGAACGGCGCCAATCCGGTCGCCTTTCTCATCCCCTGCCACCGCGTAATTCAACAAAGCGGGCATCTGGGCGGATATCATTGGGGCGAAACCCGCAAACAGGCAATCCACGCATGGGAGTCGGCAAGATATGAAGAGGCCCGGCCTTGACGGGGCCGCGGCGCGGCGCCGCGGCCGGAACGGGCCGTAACCATCATGGCGGTCGATCGCCAGATTCTGCAAGAGCGGTTTCAGACGCTTGCCGACGCGGAACTGCTCCGGCTTTGCCGATCGGCCGAACTTACCGACGATGCACAGGCGATCGCAGTGCGCGAGCTTGGCGCCCGAGGCTTGACGCTTGCGCAGGATTCGCCGGCGCCGGCCGCGGCGGATGAAATCTACCTCGGGGATTGGGTCATGGTCGCCCGCTATCTTTCCTACACGGAAGTCCATCTGCTGCAGTCCTGCCTGGAGGCCGCGGGAATCCCCGCGCTGGCCGCCGACGCGCATCTATTGCAGACCGACGCGCTGCTCGGGCCCGCGATGCGCGGCGCCAGCCTGAAGGTCCCCGCCGCCTGCGCCGCGGAGGCGCGCGAACTCGTCGCGGCCTACCAGCGCGGCGATTTCCGGCTCGATGAAAGCTTTGATCCGGGCGGGCGATAACTCAACCACCGACTTCCCACGGCTCGGGACGGTTCCAATGACCGGCGCAGGTTGTCACGATATCTTTTCCGGCGTCGCTTCGCCGATCAGCGAATCCAGCGCCGATCCATGCCCGCCGTAGTGCGCGCGCTGCGCGCCGATATCACCACCCTCACGGTCGACGCGATCGTCAACGCGGCAAATTCGTCGCTGCTCGGCGGAGGCGGTGTCGATGGGGCAATCCATCACGCCGCCGGACCCGAACTGCTCGACGAGTGTCGTCGGCTGGGCGGTTGCAACCCGGGCGACGCCAAGCTCACGGGCGGTTATCGCCTGCCCGCCCGCTTCGTCATTCACACCGTCGGCCCGGTGTGGCACGGCGGCGGCCACGGAGAACCGCGCCTGCTCGCCTCGTGCTACCGACGCTCGATGGAAATCGCGACGGCGAACGATGTCCGCACGATCGCCTTTCCGGGCATCAGCACCGGCGTCTACGGCTATCCGGTCGAACGCGCCGCGCAAATCGCGGTCGCGACGGTACGCGCCGCGACGTCGGAGTTTCCCACCATACGGGAAGTCATCTTCTGCTGCTTTTCGGCGCGCGACCTGCTGATCTACGAGGAACTGCTCGACCGGGCCGGGAAGTGACCGGACGCTCTTCCCGATTCCCCGGTACGTCCAGGGGTTGATTCTTCCCGCTGCGCCCCGTGTCTTGGGCGCAGCGCCGGTGGGCGTTATAATGCTGGCCGCTGAGGGGCGCTGCGATCCCCGCCCGGGCAAACCCCGGGGGACCAGGCTCAGCTAACTGAACTGCGCTCGCATCGGTAACGGTGCGGGCGCTTTGTCTTTGCACGATCCCATTTCGAACAGCGCCCGTTTTCTTGCATACGATAAAGGAGCCTTTCGATGAATGCCGCCGTAATCAATCCGAAGTTCACCGACTACAAGGTCGCCGACATGGCGCTCGCCGGCTGGGGCCGCAGGGAAATCGCGATCGCCGAGTCGGAGATGCCCGCGCTGATGATGATCCGCGAGGAATACGCCAAGTCCCGGCCGCTGAAGGACGCGCGCATCACCGGGTCGCTGCACATGACGATCCAGACCGCGGTGCTGATCGAGACGCTGAAGGCGCTCGGCGCCGACGTGCGCTGGGCCTCGTGCAACATCTTTTCGACCCAGGACCACGCCGCCGCGGCGATCGCCGCGGGCGGCACGCCGGTATTTGCCTACAAGGGCGAGACGCTCGACGAGTACTGGGACTACAGCCATCGCATCTTCGAATTTGCCGAGGGCAAGGGTCCGAACATGATTCTCGATGACGGCGGCGACGCGACGCTGCTGATGCACCTGGGCACGCAGGCCGAGAAGGATGCCTCGGTCCTCGACAAGCCGACCAGCGAAGAGGAGCGTTCGCTGTTTGCCGCGATCAAGAAGCAGCTCGCGGCAAAACCCGGCTGGTACTCGAAGATGGCGAAGGAGATCCGCGGCGTGACCGAGGAAACCACCACCGGCGTGCATCGCCTGTACCAGATGGCGAAGGAAAAGCGCCTGATGTTCCCGGGCATCAACGTGAACGACTCGGTCACCAAGTCGAAATTCGACAACCTCTATGGTTGCCGCGAATCGCTGGTCGACGGCATCAAGCGCGCCACCGACGTGATGGTCGCCGGCAAGGTGGCGGTGGTCGCCGGCTACGGCGACGTCGGCAAGGGCTCCGCGCAGGCGCTGCGCGCGCTCTCCGCGCAGGTCTGGGTGACCGAGATCGATCCGATCTGCGCGTTGCAGGCGGCGATGGAAGGCTATCGCGTGGTGACCATGGAATACGCCGCCGACAAGGCCGACATCTTCGTCACCGCGACCGGCAACTTCCACGTCATCACCCACGATCACATGAAGAAGATGAAGGACCAGGCGATCGTGTGCAACATCGGCCATTTCGACAATGAAATCGACGTCGCATCGATCGAGAAATACAAGTGGGAGGAAATCAAGCCGCAGGTCGATCACGTGATCTTCCCGGACGGCAAACGCATCATCCTGCTCGCCAAGGGACGCCTGGTGAACCTGGGCTGCGGCACCGGCCACCCGTCGTACGTGATGAGCTCGTCGTTTGCCAACCAGACCATTGCGCAGATCGAACTCTTCACCAATACCGCCAAGTACCCGGTGGGCGTGTATACGCTGCCCAAGCACCTCGACGAGAAGGTGGCGCGCCTGCAACTGAAGAAGCTGAACGCCCAGCTCTCCGAACTCACCGACCACCAGGCGAAGTACATCGGCGTGCCGAAACAGGGGCCGTACAAGTCGGATCACTACCGCTATTGAGACGCGCGGCGACCCGTGGCCTCGGGAGGCAGCGATGGAACGTGACGAACGAGTCTTCAGTTTCGAGTTCTTTCCGCCCAGGACCGCGGAGGGCAGGCAGACGCTGCGCGAGACCTGGCACGCGCTCGCGCAGCTGAAGCCGCGCTTTTTCTCGGTTACCTACGGCGCGGGCGGCACGACGCGCGACGGCACGCTCGACACGGTGCGCGAGATCATGGCCGCGGGACACGAGGCGGCACCGCACCTGTCGTGCATCGCCTCGACGCGCGAGGAGATCGGCGCGCAGCTCGAACGTTATCGGATGCAGGGCATCCGGCATGTCGTGGCGCTGCGCGGCGATCTTCCCTCGGGCATCGCCGTGGCGGGGGAATTCAAGCACGCCAGCGAGCTGGTGACGTTCATACGCGAGACCTCCGGGGACTGGTTCAACATCGAAGTCGCCTGCTACCCCGAGTACCACCCGCAGACCCGCTACGCGGGCGACGAGATCCGGAATTTCAGGAAGAAAGTCGATGCCGGGGCGAACGGCGCGATCACGCAGTTCTTCTACAACGCGGATGCGTACTTTCGCTTCGTCGAGGACAGCCGCAAGACCGGAATCTCGATACCGATCGTGCCGGGCATCATGCCGATCCGCAATTTCTCGCAGCTCGCGCGCTTTTCGGAGTCCTGCGGCGCGGAGATCCCGCGCTGGATGCGCCTGCGTTTCGAGAGCTATCACGACGACGCGGCCTCGATCCGCGCCTTCGGCATCGATGCGGTCGCCGCGCTGTGCGAACGGCTGCTCGCCGGCGGCGCCCCGGGACTGCACTTCTATACGCTCAACCAGTCCGCGCTGGTGAGCGAGATCTGGCGGCGCGCCGGTCTGCCGTCCGACTAGTCGACCGGCGTCGCGCGATCGGCCGCATCTCGGCGATACGCACGCCAGGGTCCGCCCGGTTCGCGGCAGGCGCCGTAGCGAAACGGCAGCACGTCGCGCCCGGGAACGGCAAAGCGCAGATCGACGAACCATACGCAGGTCGAACCGCGCGTGATGCCGTCGAATGCCGGCTGCGCCGCGAACCATCTGAAAAAACCCAGCGCGGGCGAGTTCCACGCATCGCGTGCGATCGCCTGCTCGTCCGCGCTCGTGCCGAAGCGCGGCCTGGCCTGCCAGAGCGCCGCGTGCACCGGGCGATAGGCGGCATCGATGCGCGCAAGGAATCCGGCGTCCGGTGTTTCGGGAAGTATCCGCCCGCGCATCAGGTTGACGCTCGCGTAGTGCTGCGAGGTCTCGTCGCTGGCGAACACCAGCCAGTTGAACGGCGACAGGGGTTGCGGGTGCACCGAGATGCGCGCGGCACCGAGTCCGATCGACGCGGCATAATGCGCGCCAAATTCCTCCGCCTTGCTCTTGAGACCCGCCTGCGCGCCGACATAGACGACCAGCATCGCCGTCGCGGCGAGCGCGGGCAGCCTGCGGCGACGCCAGGCGAGCGACGCGACGAGTCCCGCGACGATGATCCCGGTGAACCACGGGTCGATGATGAAGGTCGTGCCGAACATCGCGCGCCAGTCGGAAAACGGCGCCAGCACCATGGTGCCGAAGCTGGTGATCACGTCGCCGGCGATGTGCGCGCCGATACCGAGCGCCGTGACCGCGTACAGTTCGCGCCAGCCGCCGGGCGCGCGCAGCAGCTTCGCCAGCACCCAGGACACGAGCAACGCCCACAGCGGCAGCAGCAGCAGCGAGTGCGTGACGCCGCGATGATTCATCAGGTACTGCACCGGTCCGAAAAAACCGATGACGAAATCGAGGTCGGGCGAGGCGCAGGCGAGAAAGCCCGCGGCGATACGGCGCGGGATGGAACCGGCCGGCGCGGCGCGCGAGGCGGTCGCGCGTGCGAGGAGGGCGCCGGAGAGGGCGTGGGTGAGGGTATCCACGGGCGCAAGGTTACTACGTGGTAGGTGCTACGTGCTGTGAGGACAGCGAGACTGCGATCGCATCAGGGTCTCCCCATTTTGTGCAGTTGCATAAGGCGCAACTGCACAAAATGGGGAGATCGGGAAAAGCAAAAACCGAGGCGCTCGATCCGGCGCGGGAGGAACATCTAGACAAGGCAGAGGCGCTTGGTCAAAGCCGCCCTCTCCACCCGGGGGGATCTGAAGGGGGGCGTGAAGCCCCCCCTTTCTAAGCTGCGCGTTTCTTGCGCGCCGCGTCCTTCGCGTGCATCTGCGCATAGGCGCCGTGCGCCGCGGCCTCCGCGTCTCCGACGTGCACGGCGTAGCCCATGTCCTCGAGCACCGAGCCGAGCGCCGACAGGCACAGCATCACGTTGTCGGGACGGCACGAATAGCCCATCAGGCCGAAGCGCCAGATCTTGCCCTTCAGCGGCCCGAGGCCGGCGCCGATTTCGATGCCGAATTCCGACAGCAGGCGCTTGCGCACTTCTTCCTCGTTGACGCCCTGCGGACAGAGCACCGCGTTCATCTGCGGCAATTGATGGCCTTCGGCGACCAGATACTTCAATCCCATCGCCTCGAGGCCCGCCTTCAACGCGACGTGATGGCGCTGGTGGCGCGCCCAGGAGTTCTCCAGCCCTTCCTCGCGAATCAGCACCAGCGCCTCGTGCAATGCGAACAGCGAGTTGGTCGGCGCGGTGTGGTGATAGGTGCGCGTCGTCGCGCCCCAGTAGCCGAGCAGCAGATTCATGTCCATGAACCAGCTGCGGATCCTGTCCTTGCGGTTCTGCACGTGCTGAACCACGCGCTCATTGAACGACACGGGCGACAGGCCCGGGGTGCACGACAGACACTTCTGGCTCGCCGAATACGCCGCGTCGATTTCCCACTCGTCGAGTTTCACCGCCGTGCCGCCGAGCGAGGTCACCGCGTCCATGATCACCATCGCGCCGTACTTGTGCGCGATGCGCGAGATCTCCTTCGCATCCGACTGCGCGCCGGTCGAAGTCTCGGCGTGCACGAAGGCGACGATCTTCGCGTCCTTGTTCGCCTTCAGCGTGTCCTCGAGTTTCTGCACGTCGATCGGCTCGCCCCACTTGTCTTCGACCAGTACCGGCGTGCCGCCCGAGCGGATGACGTTTTCCACCATGCGTCCGCCGAATACGCCGTTCTGGCACACGATCACCTTGTCGCCCGGCACGACCATGTTGACGAAGCAGTACTCCATGCCGACCGAGCCGGGGCCCGAGACCGGAAAGGTGAGCGCGTTCTTCGTCTGGTAGACGTAGCGCAGGAGCGACTTCAGTTCCTCCATCATCTCGACGAACACCGGGTCGAGGTAGCCGATCGCCGGCTGGCTCATGGTGGTGAGCACGCGCGGGTGGATTTCGGTTGGTCCCGGGCCCATCAGCGTGCGCTGTGGCGGGTGGAAGGAATGGATGCGTTTCGATGGGGCGTACTGGCTCATGGGATCCTCCGCTGAAAATCCGAATTGCGCGTCGTCCGGGCGCGACTTCACGCGCACGGGGTTTTTCGCGCTTGCTTCATTGACGATATCGATCGCGGCGATGCGGCCCTGGGTCACGCGCTCGACCTCGGAGGCCCAGCGCGCGGGCACATAGCCCGACTTCACCCAGTTGTGCACCACCGCCCGATCGAGCTGGAACGCGCGCGCAACCTCTGCCTGGCTGCCAAAAAGTGCGACAAGTCGTTCGGTGCAGTTCATGACGAGGGCGGGACTATAGGCTGTCAAGTTCAGATTGACAAGTTTTGGCGCCCGGGGAATTGATTTGGCGCGCGGTTGCTGCGAAACGGAGGGCAGGCAGACCGGCCTTTCGGGCGTAGCATGGCAGCCCCTTCGAGGA
>JAOUFA010000552.1 GCA_029858545.1 Betaproteobacteria bacterium | reverse complement strand
ACGACCGGTTGCTCGCAAGCAGGGAAATGCAGGTGGCGCTCCTGATCGAGGACGAATTGCTGTTGGAATTGCCGCTCGCGCCGCGCCACGAGCGTTGCGCGGTGCAAGCGGTTGAGAGCGAAACAAAAGGCGGTCGAGCAGTTCTATTTTCAGATTTGCAGGGGATGCTCGAAAGCGAGAAGGCGAAACGAAAGCATTGAGCGAGTGCCTGGAATACGGGCGCTGATGAAACAAGCGATACTTGAATTGAAGGAGTCATCACCATGGCAGTTCAGCAGAACAAGAAGTCCCCATCCAAGCGCGGCATGCATCGGGCGCACGATTTCCTGAATAATCCTCCCACCGCCATTGAGCCGACCACCGGGGAGGTGCACCTGCGCCACCATATCAGCCCGGGTGGACATTACCGCGGCAAGAAGGTTCTCAAGACGAAGGGCGACTAGCGCCCCCGCCACCTTCTGCCCGTACCGCCCGCGATTTGCGCGCGAGATCGGGCGGTTGCGCGCCGAACGATGGATATCACCCTGGCAGTGGACTGCATGGGGGGCGATCATGGCCCCCATGTCACGGTTCCCGCGGTCCTCGAATTCCAGGCCCGGAATCCGGACGTAGATGTGGTGCTGGTCGGTTTGCGAGACGCTATTGAAGCCGAGTTGGCGGCGTGCGGTGGCGCGGTGGGTGCGCGTCTTCGTGTCCGTCACGCGAGTGAAGTGATTGCGATGGATGAGGCGCCCGCAAACGCCTTGCGCAGCAAGAAGGATTCCTCGATCCGAGTCGCCGTCAATCTGACGCGTAGCGGAGAGGCACATGCCTGCGTCAGCGCCGGCAATACCGGCGCGCTGATGGCAATCTCGCGTTTCGTGCTGAAGACCCTGCCGGGCATCGATCGTCCCGCGATTGCCCCGGTCTTGCCCAACATGCTTGGCACCAATACCTATGTGCTCGACCTGGGCGCCAATGTCGATTGCACGGCCGAGCAGTTGATGCAGTTCGGCATCATGGGTGCGATGCTGGTTGCGGCGATCGAGCACAAGGAACGGCCGAGCGTTGGGCTGCTTAACATCGGCAGCGAGGACATCAAGGGCAACGAGATGGTGCGGCGCGCCGCCGATTTGTTGCGCAAGAGCGGTCTCAATTTTCATGGCAACGTCGAAGGCGACGATATTTACAAGGGTACGACCGACGTGGTGGTGTGCGACGGATTTGTCGGCAACGTGGCGCTGAAGGCGTCCGAAGGCGTGGCACAGATGATCACGGGTGCGCTGCGAGAAGAATTTGGCCGCGGCCCGTATTCGAAGCTCGTTGCGCTGCTTGCCTTGCCGGTCATAAAGAGGTTTCGTCGCCGCATGGATCATCGCCGCTTCAACGGCGCAAGTCTGCTGGGATTGCAGGGGATCGTGATCAAGAGCCACGGCTCGGCCGATACGTTTGCATTCGGGCACGCTCTTGCGCGCGCGGTGGAGGAAGTTCGCAACAACGTGCCCCAGCGCATCACGAAGCAAATGGAACTCCTTCAGGCAGCGTCGCGCGTGCCCTGATTCGACAGGCAGACCCAATACAATGATTTATTCCAGAATTATCGGGACCGGCAGTTTCCTGCCGCAGCGCATCGTAACCAACGACGAATTCGCCGCACGTCTCGATACCAGTGACACCTGGATACGCGAGCGAACGGGTATCCGGCAACGCCATTTCGCGGAAGAGACGCAGACCTCGAGCGACCTCGCGCTCGAGGCGAGCAGGAGGGCGCTGCAGGCCGCCGGAATCTCGGCGAGTGAAATCGACTTGATCATCGTTGCGACGTCGACTCCCGACTACATTTTTCCCAGTACTGCCTGCCTTCTGCAGGCGAAGCTCGGTATCAAGAGCTGTCCCGCGTTCGATGTGCAGGCGGTGTGCAGTGGCTTCGTCTACGCATTGGCGACCGCAGACAGTTTCGTGAAATCAGGCCAATATCGCAAAGCGCTGGTAGTCGGTACAGAGGTGTTCTCGCGCATTCTCGACTGGAATGACCGCGGAACCTGTGTGTTGTTTGGCGATGGCGCGGGCGCAGTGGTCCTGGCGGCAGGTGAACAGCCGGGCATTCACGCCTCAGTGCTGCACGCGGACGGCAGTCATGCCAACATCCTGTCGGTCCCCGGAAACGTCTGTGGTGGACGCATCATCGGATCGCCGTACCTGCAGATGCAGGGCAAGGAAGTCTTCAAGTTCGCGGTCAAGGTGCTCGACGAAGTTGCGCGCGAGACGCTGCAGGCCGCGAATATGACGATCGACGATCTCGACTGGTTGATTCCACATC
>JAOUFA010000121.1 GCA_029858545.1 Betaproteobacteria bacterium | reverse complement strand
ACCGTGTAGCGGCGCGGGCGGCACAGGCGCCATACGCGGCGACCGACCGCCTGCAGCAGGAATACGTCGTAGGAATCGTAGTGGGGACCGACGCCGCCGCCGGGGGCCGCTAGACTCGCCATCACATCGTCGAGCCGCGCCTGAGGCACGAAATCGAAGCGCCGCAGCAATTCATCCGCGGCGCGGTCGTGGAGATTCGCACCGTTGACGAGCAGGGACCAGTTGATGGGGCCGGCGCGGCGCAGTCGACCCGGAGCGATCGGTCCCGGCGTCAGATGCCAGGCGCCGCGGCGCTTCTCCACGAGTCTGGATTCGACGTCCGCGTCGGCGGCGAGCGCGCGGATGCGGCGCTCGTCCATCAGCCCCGCCAGTTGCGGCAGTGCGCCGCGTACGCAAAGAGGACGCTTTTGCCAGTAATCGCGCAGAAACTGGCTGCGGGACAGATGACCCAGCATTTTGTTTTGCATCGGGCAATTATAAGTCGCGAGATTCCGGCTATTGCCCGGGACTTTCCGCAAGACGAGAAAGTGCTTGTAGAATCGGCACATCCCCGCTCGACGAGCGCTGTACGATAAACCTTGTATATGCCACAAACCACGGGACGTGCATTGCACACGGGTCAAGTTGCCCCAGCCTTCACGCTGCCGGATGCGGACATGCAGACGGTGAGCCTGGCGGAATACAAGGGCAAGAAGAATGTCGTCCTGTATTTCTATCCGCGCGACGGTACGCCGGGTTGCACCATGGTGGCGACCGAATTCTCCGATCACGAGGATCAGTTGACAAAATACGACTGCGTGGTGTTCGGCATCTCGCGCGACGACTGCATGACCCACGCCGCATTCCGCGACCAGCACGGTTTGTCGATCGCGCTGCTCTCGGATATGGAGGGCGACACCTGCCGGAAATACGGCGTGATCCAGGAAAAGGAGCACGAGGATGGCGTGCGGCGCAAGGTTTTGGTGCGCTCGACCTTCGTGGTCGACAAGAAGGGAATCATTCGGCACGTGGTGTACGGCATCAGCGGCCGTCACCATGCGCTCGAGATCATCGATGTCGTGAAGGGGTTGCGCGGCTAGGACACCGCGGCGGCCGAGTCCGCGTCAAGCGAGCGAGACGCCGAGCAGCCTGCCGATTGAGAAGGTGAGCATGCCGGCGACGGTACCGAGCGCGAGCATGCGCAGCCCTCCGGTATACGCCGGACGTCCGGTGAACAGACTGGTCGCCGCGCCGACCGCATAGAGCGCAGCCGCCGAGACCGCGATCGTGCCGATCAGCGCCGCAGTTCCGCGTGTCAGCAATAGTGGTATCAGCGGCAGCGCACTGCCGATCGCGAAGGCGAGAAACGACGCGATCGCGGCGCCGTAGGGCGAGCCGAGGTCCGCAGGGTTGAGGCCCAATTCCTCGCGCGTGAGTGCCTCGAGCGCGCGCTCCGGGTCGCCGATCAGTTGCAGTGCGTTGCGCCTGGCTTCATCGGGCGCGACACCGCGTGCTTCGAAGATGCGCGCGAGTTCCTCGGCTTCCTCCATCGGATACTCGATCAGTTCGGCCTGTTCGAGCGCGATCTGGTACTCGTACATTTCGCGCTGCGAGCGCACCGAGACATACTCGCCTGCCGCCATGGAAAACGCCCCCGCAAGCATTCCGGCGACACCCGCGAGCAGGACGGTCGCGTTGTCGGTTCCGGCTCCCGCGACCCCGAGGATCAGGCTCGCGTTCGATACCAGGCCGTCGTTGACCCCGAATACCGCCGCGCGGAGCGAACCGCCGCCTTCGGTGTGACGGTGTTCGACGACCTCCTCGTGCGCCGAGGGGAGCCCTTCCGCATGGGAAGGCACCTGCGGCGTAGGCGAGAAGGTGTAGACGGACATGCCACGTACCTTCATCGCCACGAGCACGTGCGTGAGGCGGCGTGCGCCCAGCAGGCGTACCAGGGTTGCGACCAAGCGGGCGCGGAGCGTGGGCCGGAACGGCGCGAGTTCGGTGCCGGCGTTGCGTACCGCCTCGGCCCAGTGCGTTGCCTGCTGCTCCGCATCCCGGGCGAGTTCCTCGAACAGGCGGCGTTTGCGTGGCTCGGTCTCGCAGATCGCGATGACGCGGTACAGATAGGCGGAAGTCAGTTCGCCGTTCAACGAATCAAGTGCATTCATGGGTTTCTGAGAACGTATACTGTTGGTGTTGCGGCTTTCCGGATCAGTTATATTAGAAAGGCTGGCGCGCCGTAGTGCAAGCGGCGCGTAGCCGGGAGCGCGAAACGGAGGGTGCTGCGATATGGTGATGGACGTCCTTTCCTATGGCATTGGCACGTTGATCGGCTTCGTGTTGCTGCTCGCAGTGGTATTTGTCTTTCTCAGCGACGTTACCCAGAAGAAGCACGCGGTGTTGCGCAGTTACCCGGTGATTGGGCATCTGCGCTACTTCTTCGAGCAGCTCGGCGAGTACTTCCGGCAGTATTTCTTCGCCGGCGATCGAGAAGAAATGCCCTTTAACCGCGCGACGCGCGGCTGGGTGTACCGGCTGGCGAAGAACGAGGGCGGCACCATCGGTTTCGGCTCGACCTATAACCTGCGCGAACCCGGTGCGCTGATCTTCGTCAATCATCCGTTTCCGGTGCTCGAGGAAGAACGCCTGCCGACGCCGTCGCTGCGCTTGGGAGAAGGCTACGCGAAGGAACCGTTCGAGGCGCGCTCGATCGTCAATATCAGCGGCATGAGCTATGGCGCGATATCGGCGCCCGCAGTGCGCTCGCTGTCGCGCGGCGCGGCGCTCGCCGGCTGTTGGCTCGATACCGGGGAAGGCGGGTTGTCGCCGTATCACATCGAAGGTGAATGCGACATCGTGATGCAGATCGGTACCGCCAAATACGGTGTGCGCAGTTCGGACGGCCAGCTCTCGGCGGAGCGCCTGATCGAGCTGGGACGATTCGTCAGCGCGTTCGAGATCAAGCTGTCGCAGGGTGCGAAGCCCGGCAAAGGCGGCGTTCTGCCCGCGGGCAAGGTGACTGCCGAGATCGCACAGATCCGCGGCATCGAGGAAGGGATGGATTCGATCAGCCCGAATCGTCATCGCGATATCGGGAACGTGAACGAGCTGCTCGACAAGGTGACCTGGATACGTGAACTGACTGGTCGGCCGGTCGGCGTGAAGACCGCGATCGGCGGCTGGCGATTCATGAATGAACTCGCCGATGCGATACTGCGGCGCGGTCTCGCCTGCGCACCGGATTTTCTCGTCGTGGATGGCGGTGAAGGCGGCTCGGGGGCGGCGCCGCAGGCGCTCGCCGATCACATGGGCCTGTCCATCGATGAGGCGCTGCCGCGCGTGATCGACGTATTGTTCGAGGCAGGGATCCGCGAGCGTATTCGCGTGGTCGCCTCCGGAAAACTTCTTTCGCCCGCGCGGGCTGCGTGGGCGCTGTGCGTTGGCGCGGATTTCATCAACACCGCGCGCGGTTTTCTCTTCTCGCTCGGTTGCATTCAGGCGCTGCGCTGCCACACGAATACCTGTCCGACCGGCGTGGCGACTCACAACAAGCGTTTGCAGCGCGCGCTGGTGGTCGAGGAAAAGTATGTTCGCGTCGCCAACTACGCCAACAACATGAACCGCGAAATCGACATGATCGCGCACTCCTGCGGCGTACGTCATGCGCGCGAGTTGCGGCGCGAGCATGTGCGAGTGGTCCAGGCGAGCGGCCAGTCGATGGCGCTCAATATGCAGTTTCCCTATCCCGAGGCAAAGCCGCGCGCGGCACGCTGAGGAACAAGGGATCAGACCGGCGCGCGGTGGCGATCGATCCAGTAGCCCCAGGCGACGAGAATCCACTGGAGTTGTCCCGCCCACGCGATCGCGGCGACGCTGGGCGGCGGAGGACCGAACAGATTGGCGATGTAGATGGCGGCGAGGCACGCAACCAGCGACCAGAGCGACCATCTGCCGGTTGCATCGAGCGTTCGCGTGGCGCGCGTGTACAACCACAGGCCCAGCGCGAAGATCGGCAACTCGAGCACGAGCGTCGCGGGGAGCGACGACCAGAGACCGAGCCCGATCAGCGGGCCCCCCGGATAGAGCGGCAGGTCGGCTCGATGCACCAGCGCATCGAGCAGCCAATGGCTGACGACCAGCAGGCCGACGACGATTGCGCCGCGCCGCGCGCGCCGCATGGAAAAATGGACCAGAGCGAGTCCGAGCGCCCAGACGAGCACCGCGGCAAGGCTGTGACTCACCGGGTACTGCGCAAAATCGAGCGGCGTGACGCGCGTTGCGCCGGGGTCGATGCGCACCTGCTCGACCCCGAGCAGCAACAGGCTGGGCCAGAGCAGGTCGAGGAACTGGGCTGCGAGCAGCAGCGTGCCGAGCGAGGTCCCGGATGCAAGGGCCTTGGCGCCGAAACCGAGTCCGAAATGGCCGATGAACATGGCTTGCTCCCCCAGATATCCGCGCGAAGCAGCTGGCCAGCAGGCGTGCGGCGGGCTGGCGGATACTAGCAGTCGTAGGCCGTCGCGGGAATTGCCTTGCGGCAATCTTCGTCAACTCGCCGCAGAAGAATGACCGGGCGCAGGAGCTACGGCTTATCGGCTGGAGCGGGAAACATATAGCGCGGCCAGTTGCGCAGGTAGGTCTGCCCGAGCAGTGGCAAGGACAGCGCGCCCACCATTGCGGCACCTAGCGTAACAAGTACCAGGCCACGGCTTTGGAACCAATAGGACAATGCGCCGAGTACGACGATGGATGCGAAATTGAGCAGCACGACGATGGTCTCGGACCGGTGGACATTGAGGCGGATCGTTCGCTTGCAGTGGAAGCAGTCGATTTCCATGCGCGTCACGACGGCTTGCGTGAGGCGGTTCCTTCCGAGATCGACGCGGCAGACGGGGCAGCGGAAGTCCATTTGCCGATGATACCCGAGAGACTGTTCGTGCCGGGATGCCGGGCGCGTGCGGTGAAGAAGCGAACCGGAGGCAGCGACCGCCAGCCCTGGAGGAGGCGCAGCCCTCACGCAGGCTGCGCGCCTTCATATCCTTCGGCGATGACCAGATCGATCGTCGACACCGGGTGGCGCAGCTTGGCGGCGCCCTGGTACTCTGGCGAATTCCAGCAATCGAGCGCGGCCTGGTAACTGGGGAACTCGATTACCACACGCGGCTGCGGCTCGAGCCTTCGGGGTTTTCGCAGCGCCCGCCGCGCACCAGGAACCGCGCGCCGTACTTGCGGAACGGCTCGGCATTGGCAGCGACGTAGGCTTTGTAGGCCTCGGGATCGGCGACGTCGACGCGGCCTAGCCAGTAACCTTTGGGCATGAGGTTCTCCGTTCGCAGCAGCCAGGTATCCGGCTACTACTCTTGTACACCTGTACACCTATTCCTGTCCTGGCGCGGCGGGACGTGCTGCGCGGCTCAGCCAGGCAAAACCGGCAAGGAGCACCAGCCAGACGACGCTTCGCAGTGTCATCGCCTGGACGCTGTCGATAGCGACGGCACTTCCAGTCCTGTAGAGATAGACGACCGCCAGGAGCACGGCAGCGTTGAGCGCGAAGATGATTCCGGCGACGCGCATTCCCGCCGCCGGATTGCGCCAGGCAATTGCGCCGGCGGCCACATAGGCGACGCCCATGAGCGTGTTGTAAAGCAGTAGCGGCCTGAACACGACGTACCCGGGATCGGCACCGGTCAGCACACGAATTCCGGCGAAGAGGGTCATTGCCCCAAACAGCACCGCGACGAACACCAGAGTGGTCTTCACAAGGTTGCCGGTTTTCATCTTCTTCACTGGAGCCTCCCATGTCATCGATCTCAAGACCGCCACGCAGTATCTGACGGAGACGCGAGCGCATCGCGCAGCGCTTCCAACTTTCCGAACATCCAACTGCCACCCAGCATCCCGGGCAGTGCCGTGACGCGGAGCGCGCCGCGGCCGAGCACCGGAAGTCCCGCGCGTTCGCAGCGCCCGGCGAAGGCAGCGGGATCCTGGCAGGCGAGGGCGTATCCGGCGATGGCGGATGCCGCCGGTGCCTGGCCGAACAGCGCACGGCAGTCTGCGCGTGCGCCGACGAGGATCTGGCCGCGCGCGGTTTCCAGGCGCACATAGGGCCCGGCGCGCCACGGGAGCATGCCGCCGAAGTGCGCGATGCGCGCGCCGGTCTCGGCCGGGTCGTCGGCGCAAATGATCACGGCGACGAGGACTTCCACGCCGTTTTGATGCCTGAGGAAGCGCGGTTGCCACAATCCTGCGGGCCGCTGCTGCTCGACGAATTCGAGGCAGGAATCCGGAAATCCGACCGGCCGCGCGCGGACGACCGCGTAGCGGACGCATTGCCCTTCGAGGTCGAATTCGTGCCGCGCGATCGGCGGAGGCGAGAAGCCGTGCGCGGCGAGGCGTCCGTGTTCGGCGGCGGCATCGGGCGTACCGAAGGCGAGCCGGCGCAGCGGTGCGGCAACGCCCGACGCAGCGACGAGTTCGATACAGCCTTCCTCGAGCATCACGCGACGGGTTGTCGCGCCGCCGGCGGAGGCCTGCGCAGGAGTCACGACGAAGCCGAGCGTCTCGAAGAATCGAGTGGTCGCGTCCGGGTCGGCGAGCTCGTGCGCAACATGATCAAGGAACAGATCTCCCGGGCGGGGACGCTGACCTTCGGCGGTGGGCGGTTTCGGCATGCGATCGGGTGAAGGCGGCATTCGGAGTTAATATAACCGCCCCGAATGCTTCCGTCGAACCGGAAGCGCAAGTTCAGCGATCAATTATCTTGAAAGGCATGGCTGCAAGGATGAGTAGCGCACTCTTCACCCCCATCCAACTCGGCGGCATCACGCTGCCGAATCGTATCGTCGTGTCGCCGATGTGCCAGTACTCGGCGAACGACGGTTGCATGAGCGACTGGCACCTGATGCATCTGGGAAATCTTGCCGCCTCGGGTGCCGGTCTCGTGGTGATCGAGGCGACCGGCGTGACGCGCGAAGGGCGCATTTCGCATGGCTGCACGGGGCTTTACAGCGACGACAACGAGGCGGCCATGAAGCGTGTGGTGGACGCCTGCCGGCGCCTCACGCGCAACCCGATCGGCGTTCAGTTGCAACATGCCGGGCGCAAGGCCTCGACGCAGTTTCCCTGGGCGGGGGGCAAGGGCCTCGGCGCCAAGGAATCGCCCTGGCCGATCCTCGCTCCTTCGGCGCTCGCGTTCGGCGAAGGCTGGGACACGCCGCGCGAGATGAGCAAGGACGACATGCGGGCGGTGGTCGACGCATTCGTGCAGGCGGCCGGGCGGGCGCGCCGCATCGGGCTCGACGCGATCGAAATCCACGCTGCGCATGGCTATCTGGTGCACGAGTTTCTTTCGGGCCTTACCAATCAGCGCAAGGACCCGTACGGCGGAAGCCTGGAGAACCGGATGCGTTTTCCGCTCGAGGTGGCGCGCGCATTGCGCGAGGCTTGGCCCAGGGATCGCTGCCTGGGGGCGCGTATTTCATCGAGCGACTGGATCGCAGGCGGATTCGAGATCGACGAGTCGATCGCGTTCGTGCGCGAATTGAAATCGATCGGTTTCGATTATGTGTGCGCCTCGAGCGGCGGTCTGGTGCCGCAGGCACGTATCCAAGTCGGCCCTGGTTACCAGGTTCCCTTCGCTGAAAAGATCAAGAAGGCGGTGCCGATCGCGGTGCGCGCGGTGGGCATGATTGCCGATGCGGATCAGGCCGAACGGCTCGTCGCGGGCGGTCAGGCCGACATGGTGGCTCTCGCACGCGGCTTTCTCGATAATCCGCGCTGGGTGTGGCATGCGGCGGAGCGCTTCGGCGTGAAGCTTGAGTACGTACCGCAGTATGCGAGGAGTCATCCCGCGGTCTGGCCGGGCTCCAAGCTGGCGCGGCCGGCAGCGGCCGGGGGCTGAGTCAGTCCGGGCGCTGCGCGGCGAGCCAACTCCGGACGCGGTGTTCGAACTCGGCAGCGAGCCCGGCGGGCGCGCGCGGGTCGAATCGCGCGCGATAGTGAGCCGCGAACAGTTCGCCGAGACTCCGGGCTAGCGCCGGGGCCGAGCGTGCGATGCGCGCCGCGAAGTCGGTAAGGGTTTCTCCCGGCGCGCGCACATGGCCCGCGCGTGCGAGCCGCGCCTCGATGGCGCCGAGCGGATCGTCGCCCTCGGGAAGTTTTCCGCGCACCACGCGACGCGTGATCAGGCGTTCGCGACGCGAGAGAACGAGGCGTGCAGCGAAGTAGATGACCGCGAGCGCGAGTGCCGTCGGGAATACCCACCACGGCAGCTCGCGTGTTTCGCCGGGATGTTCGCCGAGCAGATAAGCGAACCACTGCCAGAGATCGGCGAGCGCGCGCAGCGTGCCGTCGGATCGGGCTTCGGCGTCGCTCCAGTCGGGAGGGGTGGTGTCGAAGTCCTGCCAGGCACCGTTCGCCCAGACCTGTGCCCAGGCATGGGCATGTCGCAGGCGCAGAATGAACGCCCCCTCGCGTTCGCTCCATTCCTGGACCGAGAAGCCGGTTGCATAGCGCGCCGGGATCCCCGCGCGGCGCGCGAGCAGCACCGAGGCGGTGGCGAAGAACTCGCAATGGCCGGCTCGGGTTTCGAGCAGAAATCGTGCGAGCGGCGTGGCGCGGGGATCGCTCCCGGCTTCGCGATACAGGCTATAGCGAAAGCGCGTCGCGAATAGATGGGCGATCGCGGCGAGCCGCCGTGTCGGGGTGAGATGCAGACCGCCGGCTTCAGCGAGCACCGCGTCGAGTGCGGCGCCTTCTTCGATCGGGACGTCGAGATCGGCGGCGCCGGGCGCGGAATCGGATTCGTTGCGCGCGCCGTAGCGCACCGTGTACGGAATGCGCGGGGCTTCCATGCGCGCGCGCACCGCGCCGAGCCGATTGCGTTTGACTTCCTCGGCGAGCAGTTCGCGGATTTCGAAGGCTTCGCGCGGCAGCGCGAGCATCGCGGCATGATCCGGGGCCTCGAGCACCACGCGCAACTCGCGTGCGGATCCGAGGTTCGCGGCGAGCGACCAGGTTCTGCCATCTGTCCCGGCCGCGAGCGGCGCAAGCGGCGCGTCACGCGCAATCCAGTTGGGCGACAGATAGCGGTCGTAGCTCGCCTGTCGCAGCAATCCGGGCGGCTGAGCGTCCCTTGGCGCATAGACGCGTCCGATGATGCGGGCGTGGGCCTTGAGTCGTCCGAGCGTACCGAGGCTGCTGCGGGAGCGATAGGGATCGTTCAGCAGGGTGTTTCCGGAGAACCAGTCCGCTGCGACATCGGTGAGCCAGCCCTGAAAACTGTGCAACCCGATCGATGCGGCATAGCCGATCAGGGCGGCAGCGGCGAAGGCGGGGTAGAAGGCGGGTGCCGGGCGGCGTGGCCAGGCGGCGCCGAGCAGCGACCAGAGGCAGAAAGCAAGCAGCGCGAGAAAGAACCACGGACCTTCGCGATTGGCGATGCTCGCGCCGACGAGCAGAATCGACAGGTAGGTGTAGCCGAAGTGAAAACTGCCGGGTGAGCGTCCGCCTGCGGCGCGCAGGCGGCGGCGCAT
>JAOUFA010000551.1 GCA_029858545.1 Betaproteobacteria bacterium | reverse complement strand
TCCTCGACGACACGGCCCAGACGATCCTTGATCACCCGCCGGCCGCCGGGCTGTCCGGCAAGCAGCGACTCAAAAGCGAGCTCCATGCCCTCCTGTCCATTTTCGTCGACTCCGGTGAAACCGACGACTTGCGCGGTCACCTCACCGCCAGGGTAGTAGCGGCGAAATTCACGGCGGTCGTATACCCCCGCGATGCCCAGTTCGGCGACACGTTCGGAGGCCTCGGGCGATACTTGACGCTTGAGATACACAAAATCCCTGGACTGATCGGCGAGCCTGCGGTCCAGGTCGCGTACATCCATGCCAAGCAGCAAGGCTAGCTTGGCGCGCTGCGCGGCGCTCAACACCACATCACCCGGAATCGCCCACACTGATTTCACCGGGGTAGAAACTGCGAGCGCCGCTCCGTTGCGATCCACGATACGACCGCGCGTCGCCGGCACCTCCAGTACCCGCGAATAGCGCGCCTCGCCCTTGCCGCGCAGAAAATCAGTATGCAGAACTTGCAAGTAGACCGAGCGCGCAGCAAGTACCACGAATAGCGCCAGGAACGCGGCGAAGACCAGGCGCGCGCGCCAAACCGGGAGACGCACCGGGGTGCTTGCCGCATGGACGGTCACTGCACCGCCTCGCGCGGAAGTTCCACCGCGCGCACACGCCGCGCGTCCGGCGCGCGCATACCCAGCACGCCATGCGCGATCTTCTCGACACGTGCGTGCATGCCCCAGGTTGCAGCCTCGAGTTGCAAACGCCCGTATTCGTCGTCGAGCTCACGTTCGCGGCCCTGTGCTTGGTCGAGTTCGGAGAACAGTTTGCGTGCGCGATGCTGGGAGGTGACGAGCCCGAGCGCGCAGCCGACCAGAACCAGGAGGAGGAGGAGGTTCAGCTTTGCCACGCGTCGGGCCCGATGCGGTTGAACAGTGTGCGGTCGTAGGCCGCCGCGGTGCGCTCGGCGATCCGCATGCGTGCGCTGCGCGCGCGCGGATTCCCTTCGACCTCGGTCTCGCCAGAGCGGATCACGCGACCCCGCAGGGTCAACAAGGCAGCTGGCAGTTCGCTCGCACGAAGCGGCAGATCGCGCGGCACCTGCGGACGCGCGGCGAGCGCCAGCACGCGCTTTACGATGCGATCTTCGAGAGAGTGAAAGCTGATCACGGCGAGCCGCCCCTGAGGCGCGAGCCGCTCGATCGCCTGTGGAAGCATCAGCGCAATTTCCTCAAGCTCCTGATTGATGAAAATCCGTATAGCCTGAAAGCTGCGGGTCGCCGGATCCTGGCCCGGCTCCCGTGTGCGGACCGCGTGACCCACGATCGAGGCAAGCTGCTGGGTACCGCGGATGGGTTCGAGCCGGCGAGCAGCAACAATCGCTGCTGCAATCTGTTTAGCAAACCGTTCTTCGCCATAGTCGCGTATTACCTCCCTGATTTGAGCCTCGCCAGCGCTCGCGAGCCATTCGGCTGCCGAAACCCCGTGTGTCGGATCCATGCGCATATCGAGCGGTCCGTCGCTGCGGAAGGAGAATCCACGCCCCGCATCGTCGAGTTGCGGCGATGACACACCCAGGTCGAAGAGCATTCCGTGGGCCCGCTCCAGACCCTGTGCGTCGAGCACCCGCGCGAGTTCGCCGATGCGCGCGTGCACAATGGTGAAACGCGGGTCGCGAATGGCGCGCCCGGCCTCCAGCGCCGCGGGATCGCGATCGATGGCGATCAGCCGGCCGGCGGGACCAAGCCGCGCGAGGATCGCCCGACTGTGGCCGCCGCGCCCAAAGGTACCGTCCACGTAGATACCGTCCGGCTTGACGGCGAGCGCATCGAGCGCCTCGGGAAGCAGCACGGGGCGATGCGAATCGGGGTGAGCGCTCAGCGCGACATTCGTGCCATTCATCGGCGACTCCCGTCACAGCGAGAAATCCTCCATTCCCTGTGCGGGCGCACCGCTTCCGGGCAATGCCTGCGCAAGTTTCGCAGCCCAGACTCCCGAATCCCACAATTCGAAATAACGCCCTTGCCCCACCATCATCGCCTCGCGTTCCAGCGCGGCATGCTTGCGTAGCGCCGCGGAAAGCAGCACACGCCCCGCCCCGTCCGGTGCGATGTGCTCCTCGAATCCGAGTAGCAGCCGCTTCCACCAACTCGCCTGCGGATGAAAGCTCGGGAAGCCCTCGACTTTTGCGCGCACCGGCTCCCAAGCCGCCTCGGGATACACCAGCACACAGCCGTCCGGATGCGCGGTCAGAACGATGGTCCTGCCGCCGTCGAGCAACTGCTCGCGATGACGAGTCGGAACCGCGACCCGTCCTTT
>JAOUFA010000120.1 GCA_029858545.1 Betaproteobacteria bacterium | reverse complement strand
CGACCTTTCTCTTCAGCCTGGGCCCCGACAACACGGGTCGCGCGGTGCGGCGCGCCTTCCGGCGGGGTTTCATGGGCAAGGTGAAACGCACCTCCGTCGTCGAGCACTATGGAATCAAGACCCTCCTCTACGGCACGCTGTTGCCGGGCCCGGATATCGGGCGTCGCTGCGCCGCCCAGCTGCGCGCGGTGCGCGAGGCGGGATTCGAGGTCGGCATCCATTGCTGGGACCACGTGCGCTGGCAGGACTATGTCGCGGCGCGGGACGCGGCGTGGACCGAGCGCGAGCTGCGCCGCGCCTGCGACCGGTTCGAGGAGGTGTTCGGCACGCCCGCGCAGGTGCATGGCGCGGCGGGCTGGCAGACCAACGTCCACGCGGCGCGCTATTTGGGGCAGCACGGCTTCGCGTACACATCGGACACGCGAGGTACGCAACCCTACCTTCCTGTCTGGGAGGGTGGCTTCACCGCCCGGCCCGAGCTGCCGACCACGCTGCCGACCCTGGATGAGCTGATCGGGCTCGACGGAATCACCGCACAGAATGTCGCCGAGCGGCTGCTCGAAATCAGCCAGCTGCCTCCGCAGCGCGACCACGTCTACACGCTGCACGCCGAACTCGAAGGCGGACGCCTCGCGCCAGTCTTCGACACCCTGCTGGAGGGCTGGCGCGAGCAAGGATACGCGCTCGTTTCGCTCGCCGACTACGCGAACGGCCTCGACACGGCAAGCCTGCCGCGCCATCAGATCGAATTGGGGTCCGTCCCCGGCCGCTCGGGTACGCTCGCCGTGCAAGGCAGGGAGATCCGCGCATGAGCGGGCTGTTTCCCGGCTTCCTGACGAAGACGATCCGCGCGAGCGGCGCGACCATCCACCTGGTTACCGCGGGCGAAGGCCCGCCGGTGTTACTGCTGCACGGCTACCCCGAGACGCATGCGATGTGGCACAAGGTGGCCCCGGCGCTGGCGCGGAAATTTACCGTCGTGTGCGCCGACCTGCGCGGCTACGGCGACTCGTCCAAACCGAAGGGGCTGCCCGATCATTCGAACTATTCCAAGCGCGCGATGGCCCAGGACATGGTTGAAGTCATGGCGAAGCTCGGTCATGCCAGCTTTCATCTGGTCGGCCACGACCGCGGCGGCCGGGTGGCGCACCGGCTCGCGCGCGACCATCGCCCAATCGTGCGCTCGATCACCGTGCTCGACATCTCGCCCACGCTCAAGATGTACGAATCGACCGACATGGCCTTCGCGAGCGCCTACTACCACTGGTTCTTTCTCACCCAGCCCGCTCCGCTGCCCGAGAAACTCCTCGCCGGCCAGGTTCCCGCGTATATCCTCGGACGCCTCGGCCGCGGCCGCGGCAAGAGCGGCCTGCAGCACTTCGCGCCGGCGGCCCGACGCGAATACGTGCGCGCCTTCAGCAACCCGCGCTGCATCCATGCCACCTGCGAGGACTACCGCGCCGCCGCAAGCATCGATCTACTGCACGACCGGCACGACCGGAGACGGAAATTGCGCATGCCGCTGCTCGCCCTGTGGGGCAGGCGGGGCGTGATCGGATCCCAGTTCGACTGCCTCGCCGACTGGCGCGAGGTGGCGCTCGACGTCACCGGGCGCGCACTCGACTGCGGACATTTCCTCGCCGAAGAACGCCCCGAGCAAACGCGCCGCGCAATCGAAGGCTTCATCGCCCGGCACGAAACCGCGCCGCGCTAGACACGGTCCGGCCTCGCCAGGGCGTGCCCGCAATCCGCTCCCGCCGCTTGCGCCGAAAGCCGATATTGTGTTCAATGGGCAGGTCGCCATGGCTCCACTCTAAGAAGAAGCGTGCAAACCAACCGGCCGTCCAGCGTGCCCGCAATACCCGTCAAGGATTTCTCACTTCCCTGCACCGGCGGCACATTCAAGCTCTCCGCACAGCGCGGGCGGAAACTGCTGCTCTATTTCTATCCGAAAGACAACACCCCGGGCTGCGCCGCCGAGGGCGCTGACTTTCGCGACCGCCACGAGGCATTTCTCGAGGCAGGCTGCAAAATCTTCGGCATTTCGCGCGACTCGCTCAAGTCACACGAGAATTTCAAGGCGAAGATGCGGTTCCCGTTCGAACTGATCTCCGACGCGGAGGAACAGGCCTGCGCGCAATTCGGCGTCATGAAGATGAAGAACATGTACGGCAAGCAGGTCCGCGGCATCGAGCGCAGCAGCTTCGTCATCGACGAAAACGGCGTGCTGCGACGGGAGTGGCGCGGCGTCAAGGTTGCCGGGCATGCCGACGAGGTGTTGAGTTTTGTCAAAGCCCTCTGACCCGCAGCTCATCGGCGACGAATCTTCTCCGCAATCGGCAATCGAATACGAAACGCATCCCGCCTCGACCTCGTTCGCGTCATCCCAAAGAATGTCCCAGAACTCCAGTTCCGCGCGCAAGAAAACCGTCGTCAAGCTTTTCGTGCTCGACACCAACGTACTGATGCACGATCCGACCTGCCTGTTTCGGTTCGAGGAACACGATATCTTCCTGCCGATCGGCACGCTGGAGGAACTCGACAGCAACAAGAAGGGGATATCCGACGTGGCGCGCAACGCGCGCCAGGCGAGCCGCTTCCTGGACGAAATCGTGTCCGACGCGGTCGCCGACATCAAACTGGGAATTCCGCTTGCGCCTCGCAAGGGCGAGCGAAGCGGCGCACGCACCCTCGGCAGACTGTACCTGCAGACCGAGGCGATACGCGGCGATTTGCCGGCCACGTTCGCCGCCGGCAAGACCGACAACCAAATCCTCGCCGTCGTGCGGCATCTGCAGAAGCGCGATGCGCGCCGTCAGGTGATCCTGGTCTCCAAGGACATCAACATGCGCATCAAGGCGCGCGCGCTGGGGCTCGCCGCCGAGGACTACTTCAGCGACAAGGTGCTGGAGGACACGGACTTGCTCTACGCCGGGGTCCGCAAACTGCCGGCCGATTTCTGGGACACTCACGGGCGCGACATGGAGTCCTGGAAGAAGGACGGCCACACCTATTATCGCGTGCGCGGTCCGCTGGTCGCGCAGATGCATCTCAACGAGTTTGTCTGGGAGGAGTCGGGCGAACGGCCGCTGTACGCGCTGGTCAAGGAGAAGGCCGGCCGCAGCGCGGTCCTCGAAACGCTGCGCGACTTCGCGCACGCGCGCCACGCCGTGTGGGGAATCACCGCGCGTAACCGCGAGCAGAATTTCGCCCTCAACCTGCTCCTGAATCCGGCGATCGACTTCGTGACCCTGGTCGGACAGGCCGGCACCGGCAAGACCCTGCTCGCGCTGGCCGCCGGGCTCACCCAGGCACTCGACGACAAGCGCTACAGTGAAATCATCTTTACGCGCGTCACCGTGCCGATCGGCGAGGACATCGGTTTTCTCCCCGGCACCGAGGAGGAGAAGATGCAACCCTGGATGGGCGCGCTCGAAGACAACCTCGATGTGCTGAATGTGTCCGACGAATCGGGCGGCGAATGGGGCCGCGCCGCGACGCGCGACCTGGTGCGCTCGCGCATCAAGATCAAGTCGCTCAATTTCATGCGTGGAAGAACCTTCATCAGCAAGTGGCTGATCATCGACGAGGCGCAGAATCTGACGCCCAAACAGATGAAGACCCTGGTGACGCGCGCGGGCCCCGGCACCAAGGTCATCTGCATGGGCAATATCGCGCAGATCGACACTCCCTACCTCACCGAGGGAAGCTCGGGCCTCACCTATGTCGTCGATCGCATGAAGGACTGGCCGCATGCCGGCCATGTGACGCTCGCGCGCGGGGAGCGCTCGCGCCTCGCGGATCACGCCGCCGAAGTCCTTTGAGCGCGCTTGCCCGCAGCGATCGCCGCGCCACCTGCTGACCCCTGCGGCGCCTCGCGCGTCGCCCGGCCGGCGGACGCCCCGCGGGCCTCCGCCGGCGCAAACCCCTAGTAGGGGGAATGCGCGCGTTCGGCGGAACTCTCGAAGCGCGTATGTTTCCCGAGGAAAGTCAGCGCCACCTCGCCGATCGGCCCGTTACGCTGCTTGCCGATGATCACCGTGGCGCGCCCCTTGACTTCGGGTTTCTCGGGGAAATACACCTCTTCCCGATAGATGAACAGGATCACGTCGGCATCCTGTTCGATCGCGCCCGATTCGCGCAGGTCCGACATGATCGGCCGCTTGTCGTTTCTCTGCTCGACCGCGCGCGAGAGCTGCGACAGCGCGATCACCGGTACGCTCAGTTCCTTGGCGAGCGCCTTGAGCGAGCGGGAAATCTCGGAGATTTCGGTCGCCCGGTTCTCGCCTTGCGAATTGGACGACATCAGTTGCAGGTAGTCGACAACCACCAGACCGAGCTTGCCGCCGAACTGCCGCCAAAGGCGGCGCGCCCGGGTGCGAAGTTCCAGCGCATTGAGCGCCGGGGTTTCATCGATGAATATCGGCGCGTCGTGCAACCTGCCCATCGCCTCCGACAGCTCGCTCCATTCCTGATCGGACAGCCGTCCGGTGCGCATCTTCTGCTGGTCAACACGCGCGATCGAACCCAGCATGCGCGTCGCGAGTTGCTGGCCGCCCATCTCCATACTGAAGATCGCCACCGGCATCAGCGTATGCAGCGCCACATGTTCGGCGATATTGAGCGCGAACGCGGTCTTGCCCATCGACGGCCGGCCGGCGACGATCACCAGATCGCCCGCCTGCAAGCCCGCGGTCATCGTATCCAGGTCGACAAATCCGGTCGGAACCCCGGTCACGTCCGACGGGTTGTCTCGATGGTAGAGGAAGTCGATGCGCTCCAGGACCCGCGCAAGGACCGGCTTGATCTCCTCCAGCCCGACGCCGTGGCGCGAACCCGATTCACCGATTTCGAGAATCTTCGTTTCGGCCTCGTCGAGCAGTTGACTCACCTCTCGCCCGGAAGGCATCAGCGCGCTTTCGGCGATTTCGGTGGCAACCCGCGCAAGGCGTCTCTGCACCGCGCGTTCGCGCACCAGCTCGGCGTAGCGCCGGATGTTGAGCGCGCTCGGCGTGCCCTGGGCAAGGGCGCCGAGATAGGCCGGGCCGCCGGTCCTGTCCTTGTCCTCGCTCGCCTCGATCGACTCGGACACGGTAACCATGTCCGCGGGCCGGCTCGCCTCGACGAGTTTCGCGATGTGCCGGAAGATGCGCCGGTGGTCGTCGCGGTAGAAATCCTCGGCCGACACGACGTCCGCGATGCGGTCGAAGGCCTGATTGTCGAGCAGCAGCCCGCCGAGCAGGGACTGCTCGGCTTCGACCGAATGCGGCGGAACCTTCAGCGCGAGGAGTTGCGGGTCGGCCGAATCGCTGCGCTGCGAGAATGCATTGCCAAATGCGGTGCCCTGGGGTGCGCGTGCCATCTTGCGATGCATCGTACAACAAAAAAGGGGCCGTACAGGCCCCTTTTGATTTCGGCTTCGATACGTGTCAGAGAGCGTCTCGTGAAATGATCGCGAGCGCGCTCCCGCCGCGATCAACTCTCGCCGAGCACCGACACGGTGATGGTCGCCAGCACGTCGGTGTGCAACGCAACCTGCAGTGGGTAATCGCCAACCTGCTTGAGCGGCCCCTGCGGCATGCGCACCTGCGCGCGCTCCACCTCGACGCCCTGCTTCTTCAGCGCGTCGACGATGTCGTAGTTGGTCACCGAGCCGAACAGGCGGCCGTCGACGCCGGCCTTCTGCGTGATCTGAACCATCAGCCCGTCGAGCTTTGCAGCCCGCTCCCGGGCCTTCGCAAGCAATTCGGCTTCGGCCTTTTCCAACTCCGCGCGGCGCCCCTCGAAGGCTTTCAGGTTCGCCTCGGTCGCCCGCTTCGCCTTGCCCTGCGGAATCAGGAAGTTGCGCGCGAAACCGTCCTTCACCTTGACGACGTCGCCGAGCGCGCCGAGATTGGCAACCTTCTCCATGAGAATAATTTGCATGGCGGCGCTCCTCAGTGCAGATCGGTATACGGCAACAGCGCCAGGAAACGCGCGCGCATGATCGCTGTCGAGAGCTGCCGCTGGTAGCCGGCGGAGGTCCCGGTGATGCGTGCCGGAATCATCTTGCCGTTCTCATTGATGAAGTCCTTCAGGATGTCGATGTCCTTGTAGTCGACCCACTCGATCTTCTCCGCGGTGAAGCGGCAGAACTTGCGGCGCCGGAACAACGCGCGCTGACCACGTTCCTTCTTGCTGTCCTTGCGATCCTTACCGAACTTTCCTTTACCGCGTCTGGGGGGAGGCATGCCTAAACTCCTTCAATGAATTCGATTCGTGTTGCGTGCAATACCGGTTTATTCGAGTTGCGGCTCTTCGCCGCGAGAAATCCTTCGATCCTTATTCCGCTGTTGAGCGCCGCGCCGGCCACCAGTCTTGCCAAGGACTCGAATGCGATGGCGTCGATTTCGGCATTCACCTTGCGCAACACACCCGCCTCGGCTCGCTCCGACTCGTGACTCAGGCGGAACTCGACCACCGGAATCCCCGCGGGCGTATACCGCAGCGCGCCGAGCGCATGAAGTCTGCCCGAAATCTCTACCCGATTCGCGTCGTCCAACGTACGGCGCGCCCAGTTGCTAGGCCGCGCTCGCCTCGGCGGGCTTGGTTTCCGTCCCGCGCTCGATCATCGACTTGGATTTCTCTTCCTTCATCATCGCCGAGGGAGTCGTCACCGCCTTGTTCATTCTGACCACCAGATGACGCAGGACCGCGTCGCTGAATTTGAATGAATGTTCGAGTTCGGCGAGGGTCTCGTTGTCGCACTCGATGTTCATCAGCACGTAGTGCGCCTTGTGCACCTTCTGGATCGGGTAGGTCATCTGGCGCCGACCCCAGTCTTCGAGGCGGTGCACCGCGCCGTTGCGCGCGGCAATCACACCCTTGTAGCGCTCGACCATCGCGGGCACCTGCTCGCTCTGGTCCGGGTGGACGATAAAGACGATTTCGTAATGTCGCATGCAGTCTCCTTATGGGTTGAGCCGCCCGCCGCAAAGGGAGCGGGTCGGCAAGCCGCCCGTTATGCGGAAACGGTGCGGCAAGGAAAGTGCGCCGATCAAACCTGCACGGCGCTGAAAAGGGGGCGGATTATAGGCGAAATGCGCCATTGCCCGCAAGCTTTCCGGCCGCCCCCCGGGCGGGGGCGGCCTGGCCGGACGCGCGTTTCTTCCGCCGCCGTCGTTGCGGCCCCGGTCGAGCCGCGTTAGCCTGCCGGTCATGCGTGCGGTGCTCGCGACGGTAGGTTCCCGGGGCGACGTGCAGCCGATGCTCGCGCTCGCACAAGCTCTGGCACGGCGCGGCCACACGGCATTGCTCGCTACGCCGCCCAACTTCGCCGGTTGGGTGAGATCGCACGGCTTCGAACACGCGCCGCTTGGCGCGGACATTCAGGCCTGGCTCTCGGACAACGCCCGTTACCTCTCGGGCAATCCGGCGACCATGCTGCGCGGCATGAGCAGGTATTTCAGCGAGCAGATACCCGTGCAGTTCGAGCAGCTCGGCGCGATCCTGCGGGGCGCCGAGGCGGTCGCGATCGGCGGCCTCGCGCTCGCCGCGCCCTCGGTGGCCGAGGCATCCGGGATTCCCCGACTGATGGTGGCCTACACGACCTGCGTGCTGCCCTCGAGCGATCACCCGCCGCCGATGATTCCGTGGCACGGACTGCCGGGCTGGATGAACGATCTCATGTGGCGTGCGCACCATCTGTTCGGCAACCAACTCATTGCCGGGGCGATGAACGCAGGACGCGCGCGTTTCGGGCTGCCGCCGGTTGCCAGTCTCGCCGAACATTTCTTCCGTGACACGCCGATCGCCATCGCCGCCGACGAACCGCTCTTTCCCGCCGATCCGGCCTGGCAGGACCGCTATCCATTTGCGGGGTTTCTCTTCTACGACGATCCGAACGCGCTGGACCCGGAACTCGACGCCTGGCTGGGTGACGGTGAACCACCGGTGTTCGCAGGCTTCGGCAGCATGTCCGGAGACAGCATCGAACGAGTCGGTGAAATGCTGATCGAAGCCGTGCGGGCCACCGGCCGACGCTGCCTGATCGGCGCCGGGTGGGCGGGACTCGGCGGCGGACGGCTCCCGCCGGGCTGGCGCGTCGTACGCGAGGCGCCGCACGCGCTGCTCTTTCCGCGCGTCGCCGTCGTCGTGCACCACGGCGGTTCGGGCACCACCGCGAATGCGCTGCGCGCGGGCGTGCCGCAGGTGATCCTGCCGCTGATCCTCGATCAGTTTCATCACGCACATCGGCTGCGCATCGCCGGGCTGGCGCCGCAGGCTCCCGCGATGGAGAGAATCAATGCACGGGAACTGACCGCGGCGATCCTTGCCGCGCTCGCGCTGCCGCCCGCTCCGCGCGCAGCCACGGCAGCGCGCCTGCAAGCGTCCGAGGCGGGGGCAACGATCACGGCGATGCTGGAGCGTATGGCCGCCTCGGGCTAGGTGGAAAGCCAGGCGCAACGACGGCGCGCGAACACCCGCGCCCGCCTTTGGACTGCTACGGCGCCGCCTTCCCCGCTCCCCTTCTGACCGATTCGTACAGCACCACCCCCGCCGCGACCGAGACATTCAGGCTCTCGACCCCGCCGCGCATCGGGATGCGCACGAGCAGATCGCAGCGCTCGCGCGTCAACCGCCGCATGCCTTCACCCTCGGCGCCGAGCACCCAGGCGATGCTCCGCGGCAGATCCGCCGAGTAGAGTTCCTGGGGCGCGTCGTCGGTGGTGCCGACCACCCAGATGTTGCGCTCCTTCAGCTCCACGAGCGTGCGCGCGAGATTGGTGACCATGATGTAGGGTGTCAATTCGGCCGCGCCGCTCGCCACCTTGGAGACGACCGGCGAGAGTCCCGCCGAGCGATCGCGCGGCGCGATCACCGCGTGCGCGCCCGCGGCGTTGGCCACGCGCAGGCAGGCGCCGAGGTTGTGCGGATCGGTGACTCCGTCGAGCACCAGCAGGAACGGCGGGATCTTGAGATCGTCGAGCAGTTCATCGAGGTTGTTCGTGACACGGCGCGCTTCGACGCGCGCCACCACGCCCTGGTGTCGGGCATCGCTCGCGAACCCGTCGAGCCGCCTGGCTTGTACACGCGTGAGTTTCACCTTCGCGCTCTCCGCGGCCGCGGCGAGATCCCTGGCGCGCGCGTCGTTCCGCGCCTCGTCGAGGAAGATCTCGAGCACCGACGCCGGATCGGCACGCAGCCGTACCAGCACGGCGTGAAAGCCTGCGACGATGCGCGGTTCCGCCGCTCCCCGGCTCATGCCGGCACGAAATCCATCTTGCGCGACTCGACATCGACGCGCACGAGCTTCACCTTCATCCGGTCGGCAAGCCGGTAGCGCTTGCCGGTTCGCTCGCCGAGCAGCATGTGGCGCGCGGCGTCGAACTGGAAGTAGTCGCGCCCCAGTTCGGAGATGTGCACCAGACCATCGACGAAATACTCGTCGAGCGTGACGAACACGCCGAACGACGTCACCCCGGTGACCGCACCCTCGAAGATCCCGCCGACGTGTTCCTTCATGTAGAAGCACTTGA
>JAOUFA010000550.1 GCA_029858545.1 Betaproteobacteria bacterium | reverse complement strand
GCTCGCGTTGCGCAACGGATCCGGCATCTGATATGGCGGACGACGCGGACAAAGGAAAGGGCCACCGTCTCGTAGATCATCTGTCCGGCCTCGACGCGGTACACTCGCACGACGAGGGCGATTTCGATCATGACCATGATCACGACGATTTCGGACCCGACGCCGACCCCACCGACAATTCCCTCTGGCTCGCCGACAACATCACGCTCGTCAGCGTCGGCATCGATATCGGTTCGTCCGGGACGCAGGTGATCTTTTCGCGCGTGCACCTGCGCCGCCTGTCGGAGGATCTCAGCAGCCGTTATTTCGTGATCGGACGCGAGACGCTGTATCAGTCGCCGGTGGCGCTGACGCCCTATCTCAGCGAGGAGCGCATCGACGATCAGGAAGTGGGGCGCATCGTCGACGAGGCGTATCGGTGCGCGGGCGTGCACCCCGACGAGGTCGATACCGGCGCGGTGATCCTGACCGGCGAGGCCTTGCGGCGCGACAATGCCAAGGCGATCGCCGAGGTGATCGCCGAGATCGGCGGAGAATTCGTCTGCGCCACTGCCGGACATCACATGGAATCCTTGCTCGCCGCCTACGGTTCGGGCGCGGCGCGGGCATCGCATGACCTGGGTGCTGCGGTGCTCAACGTCGATATCGGCGGGGGCACGACCAAACTGGCGCTCGTCGAGGGAGGCAAGGTGGCGCACACCGCCGCGATCCATCTCGGCGGACGCCTTGCCGTGGTCGATGGCGCCGGCCGTCTCACGCGTCTCGATCCGGCCGGACGGCAGCTGGCGGAGTCAGCCGGTTGCGCGTGGCGGCTCGGCGCAAGCGTCGGCGAGGGCGATCTCGAGCGCGTCACCGAGTGGATGGCCGATGCGCTGGTGACGGCACTCACGCGCGATGTTGTGCCGGATGCGATCGCGGATCTCTGGCTGACCGAGCCGATGGCTGCGCTGGGCGGCATCGCCGGGGTGATGTTCTCGGGCGGGGTGGGCGAGTACGTCTATCGGCGCGAAACGCGCGACTTCGGCGATCTGGGCCAGAAACTCGGGTCTGCGATTCGCGAGCGACTCGATCGCGGTGCGCTGCCCTGGCCGTTGCTCCCGCCCGGCGAGTGCATGCGCGCCACCGCGCTGGGGGCCTCCGAATACAGCGTGCAGATCTCGGGAAATACCGTGTACGTTTCGAGCCCCGGCGCGCTGTTGCCGCGCAAGAACCTCCAGGTGCTGCAGCCGGACGCCGAACTCGGCGAGGTCATCGATCCGGCGGCGATCACCACCGCGATCCGTTCCCGGTTCCAGTCGTTCGACCTGTGCGAGGGCGACAAGGAGATTGCGCTCGCGTTTCGTTGGCGCGGAGCGCCCACGTTCGAGCGGCTTGCCGCGCTGGCGCGCGGCATCGTCGATGCGCTGCCGCGCAGCCTGGCGGCGGGGATGCCGCTGTACATCGTGCTCGACGGCGATCTGGCGCAGACCCTCGGCGGACTGCTCAAGGAAGACTGGCGCATCGCCTCCGAGGTGCTCGTGATCGACGGTATTTCGCTCTGGGATTTCGACTACGTCGATCTGGGGCGGGTGCGGATGCCGTCGTTCACGGTCCCGGTGACGATTAAATCGCTCGTCTTCAGCGAGGACCCGCGCGTTCCGGCGCTGCGCGGCGGTGGCGCGCAGCGGGGTGCCGGAGCGCACGGACACAACCATTCTCCGGGTCATCACCATGACCCGGCGCACGGTGACGGCCATCATCACCATCACCACTCCCACCGCCACCACGATGGCGCGTCCGGATCGCCTGCCCGCGACGCAGAAGAAGACAAAGACCAATGACGCGATGCGGTTCGCGCATTGGCGTTGACAGCGCGGCACGCGGTTGATAGATTGGCGTGGTTCTCTATGCAGATCGACGTTCTGCATGGCGGAACCGCCGGGGAGGCGTCCCACAGGGCGCGGCGCGGGGTGATCGGGGTCGCGCGCAGCCCGTACGACAGCGCGGCAACCAGGAGGAGGATGGCAGATGCAAGCCGCGGCACAACCCGCAGCGATGACCGCGGCGCCGTCGATCGCACGCCCGCGGTTCGAGTGGAAGTGGGTGGTGATCGGGCTATGTGTGGCGTTGACGGCCTACATCGCGGTGATGCCGCTCGGTTTTCTGCTGTGGCAGAGCTTCTTCACGCCGCAGACCGCCACCAAGGCGGCGGTGCTGACCTGGGGCAACTACACCACGGCCTACGGCAGTGTCGAAACCCTGCGCCTGTTCGGCAACTCGCTGCAATTCGCCACCGGCACCGCCTGCGTCGCGTTCGTCATCGGCA
>JAOUFA010000549.1 GCA_029858545.1 Betaproteobacteria bacterium | reverse complement strand
CTGTGCCCACCTTCCGGCTCGATCCGAGCCTGGCGCTGATCGGTCCGCCCGAGAACGCCGTCACCAACAACCCGCGGCCCGTCTTCACGCTCGGCTACGGCGCGCAGTGCCCGGGCCTCGTGTGCACCTTGGCGCCCGAGTATTTCGGTGCGTATCGATTGGGCGCGCAGTTGGACGGGGTCCCGGTGGCCGACGCATTCGTGTTCCACGCGCCGACGGGCGAGGCCTCCTACATCCCCGCCGCGCCGCTTGCCGAAGGCCCGCACAGCTTCCGGGCGCAGGTGACGGATGCGTTCGGACACACCTCGAACGAAGTGCGAAGCCGCCTCACCATCGACACCGTCGCGCCGCGTTTTCTGAGCATCACTCCCGCGAACGGGAGCTTCGCGCCCTCGGCGCAGATCACGCTGCAGGGTACGGTCGATGACCCGGGTGCCACCGTGCTGCTCGACGGACGCGCGGCGGCCAACCCGAGCGCGGCCGGCGGCATCCTCTCCTTCGCCTTTCCGGTCACCCTCGCCCCGGGGCCGAACCTCTTCGCCCTCAGCGCGATCGATCCCGCCGGCAACGCCACGCGCGCCGCGCTCACCCTCACCCTGGCGGGCTTTTACGTCAGCATCGCCTCACCCGCGGACGGCGCGACGATCGACGGCGACACGGTGCTCGTCACCGGCAGCTTCTCGGGGTCGGCAAATACCGGCATCACGGTAAACGGCACGGTGGCCGCGGTGGCCGGCAACGACTTCTACGCGCAGGTGGCACTCCACCCCGGCGGCAACACCCTCGTCGTGCAGGCGGCGAGCGCCGACGGTCAGAGCGCGAGCCAGACGGTCAACGTGGTGAGTAGCCGCGCGAGTTCGATTCGCCTCGCCGCGCAACCGGCCTCCGGCATCGCACCGGCCCAGGTCGGCTTCACGCTGAGCAACAACACCGGCTACGCACTCACGCGCATCGAGCTCGACTTCGACGGCGACGGAAACATCGACTTCTCGACCGGCGACCCGAGCGCGGCGATCGCGACCACCTACACCCTGCCCGGGGTGTACCTCGCGCGCGTTCGCGCGAGCGTTGCCGGCGGCGCGAGCTACGAGGCGACGACGACCGTCGTCGTGGAGACCGTCGCGGCGGTGGATGCCAGGCTACGCGCGGTGTATACAGGGATGCTCGAGAGGTTGCGGGTGGGGGATGTGGAGGGGGCGTTGCTCGGCGTTACCGCGGCGATGAGAGGAAAGTATCGAAACATCTTTAGCACCCTGGGTGCGGAGCTTCCAAACACCATCAATCAACTTGGGACTATTCGCGACGGGACGATCAATCAAGAATTCGCCGAGTATGTGCTGGTACGCGAGACTCCTGCCGGCCCGCGCGCTTACCTGATCTACCTCATCCGCTGCGAAGACGGAGTCTGGCGAATCGATGGAATGTAAGGCAAAGGAGAGGAACGGTCGATCATGAATACGCTACGCATTCTTGTGATTGCCACGCAGTGCGTGCTGTTTTCCGGCTGTGTCGGAATCTCCGGGGGCCCGGTGAGCGGCAAGGTCCTCGAGGAAGATAGCGGCAAGCCGATCGCCGGGGCGATCGTCGTGGTGCGCTGGTTCGGCGTGGTGGGTGGCATGGGGCACGGCGGCAAGGTCTGCTATCACGTCGCGGCAACGCTGAGCCGGAACGACGGCAGCTACCTCGTTCCCGAGTGGTACGAAAGGGAGAATCGCTACGGCTGGGGCATGGGACACCGCGAGTATTACGTCATCGCGTACAAGGCGGGCTACGGCTGGCCTCGGCAGCCCTCGCAAGATCAAGAAATTTCCTTGCTTACGCCGTTCAAGGGAACGGTGGAGGAGCGCTTCAAGTACTTCGACAGTGTAATCAGTAATACCATCTGTAGTCACCATGCTGAGATAGGGAAGCATCTCTATTGGCCATGGATGGCGCTTTATGAGGAAGCGCGTTCAATATCTGTCACGGTCGAGCACAGGAAATGGACAGACAGACTTCGGTCGGATGCGCAAAGTAGATTGGTGGATCAGAGCAAACCAACGACCGTTGACGAGTATGGCCGAATCGTAAATGTGGATGTTCTGGACTCCTTCAAAGTGGAGCCATTACGATGAGGACATTTTTCCTCGCGGCGGTGATCCTGGCCACGGTTTTGACTGGGAATGCGATCGCGTACGAGCTTGCAACCCATGGCGCACTCACTTATCAGGCCTATCAGCGCTCAATCTTGGCCCAGAATCCAAAGATGCTAACAGACTTGGGCATCGAGAATAGGGCGGAGCCGTTTGGTCGTGTGCATTTTGATATC
>JAOUFA010000119.1 GCA_029858545.1 Betaproteobacteria bacterium | reverse complement strand
CGCCTGCCACATCGCCGCGAAGGTCGGTCCCGCGGAGCGGAACTTGAGCCCTTTCACGTCCTCGGGCTTGCGAATGCAGCCCTGTTTCGATGCCATCGCACCGGCGAGCCAGGCGTCGGCGAGCACCATCACCCCCGCCTTTTCGATCTTGGCTTTGATTTCCTTCATGAACGGCGAGTGGTTGAGCCGTGCCGCGCGTGCATGACTGCGCACCAGACCCGGCATCAGCGTCGCGCCGAACGCGCGCACCTTGCCGCTCGCGTAGTCGAGCGGAAACGACGAAATATCGAGCTGACCGTTGACCAGCGCGTTCCATTGCTCGTTCGCCTTGAACAGCGACGCGCCGGGATAGACCTGCACGTCGAGCCCGACATTCGCCGCCTTGGCCTCGCGCGCGACGATTTGCACCATCTCGTCGCGCACGTCGCCCTTGCCGCCGGGGAACTGATGCGAGGCGCGCAACAGGGTCGGCGCCCCCAACGCGGGACCACTTAGTGCGGCGACGATCAAAACCGAAGCAATTCGACGGATCCTGGTCATGTTCCTCTCCTCCTGGTGATATGGTCTTTGATGAAGCGCCCGATATCCTAGGCCGGGGTACGCGGCGAGGCAACTGGAAAAGGCAGCCGGCGGCGTTTTGCGGCGGCCCGCCTCGCGCGGCGCGGGCAATTCTCCGTTCCGTGCGATGCGCCCTTTCACTACAATGCCGCGCAGGCCCAACATATTGGTACGCGCGCCGCGCGGCTGCCGTGACCGACCCCCGTGACCGAACCGCTGAACCGCCTTGAATTCGACGATCTGAAGGAGAACCTGCGCGAAGTGCAGGCGCTTCTGCAGCGCGACGATTTCGTCGCGCCCTCGCCCGGGCACGCGCAGACGGCCGAGCGCGATCGCGACGCGCAACCGGATCGCCTGCCGCGCATCGCGGAGATGCGCGCCAAGCTCGACCAGCTGCACGCGGCCGACATCGCCTGGATCCTGGAGTCGCTGCCGCTCGAGGAGCGTCTCGCGGTCTGGGATCTCGTCAAGGCCGATCGGGACGGCGAGATTCTGCTGGAACTCTCGGACGCGGTGCGCGAGACGCTGATCGCGCGCATGAACGCCGAGGAACTGGTCGCCGCCGCCGAAACGCTGGAGGCCGACGAAATCGCCGACCTCGCGCCCGACCTGCCCGAGGAGGTGATCGAGGAGGTGGTGCGCGCGTTGCCGCAGGAAGAGCGGGCGCAACTGCGCGCCGCGCTCTCCTACCCGGAGGACTCGGTCGGCGCGTTGATGGACTTCGACCATGTTTCGGTGCGCGACGACATCACCCTCGAAGTGGTCACGCGCTACCTGCGGCGCCTGGATGAATTGCCCGGCCATACCGACCAGCTGTTCGTCACCGACCGCAATCGCAAGCTGCTCGGCGTGTTGCCGTTGCCGCGCCTCATCGTCTCCGACCTCGATCTCGGCGTCGCGACGGTGATGACTCCGGGAGGCATCAAATTCCAGCCCGAGGATCAGGCCGAAAGCGCGGCGCAGGCCTTCGAGCGCTACGACCTCGTCTCGGCGCCGGTGGTCGATGAGGCCGATCGGCTGGTCGGGCGTCTTACCGTCGACGCGGTGATGGACCATATCCGCGAGAAGAGCGCCGAGTCGCAGCTCGCCGAAGCCGGCCTGCGCGAAGAGGAGGACCTGTTCGCCACCGTGATCGACAGTTTCAAGAACCGCTGGGCCTGGCTGGCGATCAACCTGGTGACCGCGTTCATCGCTTCGCGCGTGATCGGCAGCTTCGAGGACTCGATCGCGAAACTCGTCGCGCTCGCGGCGTTGATGCCGATCGTCGCGGGGATCGGCGGCAATTCGGGCAACCAGACGATCACGATGATCGTGCGGGCACTCGCGCTCGGCCAGATCCAGGCGCCGTACTGGCGCAAGCTGCTCGGGCGCGAGATCGGCGTCGCGCTGCTGAACGGCGTGATCTGGGGAGGTTCCCTTGGCATGGTCACCTACCTGCTGTACCACAGCGTGGCGCTCGGCGGAGTGATGGCGCTCGCGATGCTGCTCACGCTGGTGCTCGCCGCGACGATGGGGGTGACGATTCCCTACCTGCGCGCACGCTTCGGCCGCGATCCCGCCGTCGGCTCGTCGGTGCTCATCACCGCGTGCACCGATTCGGGAGGGTTCTTCATCTTCCTCGGCCTGGCGACGCTGTTTCTGGTGTAGCGGCGGCGCGCGCCGCGCGCGTCACTCCTTGAACGCCTCGCGCGCCGCCGCGAGCGTCGCGTCGATCTCGGTCTTTCCGTGCGCCGCGGAAACGAAGCCCGCCTCGTAGGCCGAGGGCGCGAGATACACGCCCTTCTTCAGCATCGCGTGAAAGAAACGGTTGAAGCGCTCGCGGTCGCACTCCATCACCTCGGCGAAACTCGCCGGCGGCGCGGCGCGGAAATACAGCCCGAACATGCTGCCGATCGATTGCGCGCAGAACGCGACGCCGGCCTGGCGCGCCTCGGCCGCGAGTCCTTCCACCAGCTGCTTCGTCGTCGCCTCGATGCGAGCCTGAAAATCGGGCGCCTGCACCAGTTTGAGCGTCGCCAGGCCGGCCGCGACCGCGACCGGATTGCCCGACAACGTGCCCGCCTGGTAGACGGGACCGAGCGGCGCGAGTTCCTCCATGATCTCGCGCCGCCCGCCGACCGCGCCGACCGGCATGCCGCCGCCGATCACCTTGCCGAGCGTGGTGAGATCCGGGCGGATGCGGTAGTGCGCCTGCGCGCCGCCCAGCGCGACGCGAAATCCGGTCATCACCTCGTCCAGTATGAGCACCGTGCCGTGGCGCGTGCATTCCTCGCGCAGCGACTCGAGAAAGCCCGGCGCGGGAAGCACCAGGTTCATGTTGCCGACCACCGGCTCGACGATCACCGCGGCGATTTGCGCGCCGCGCGTGGCGAACAGTTTCCTCACCTGGTCGATATTGTTGTAGTCGAGCACGATCGTTTGCGCCGCGGTCTGCGCCGGCACGCCGGCCGAACTGGGATTGCCGAAAGTGAGCGCGCCCGAGCCCGCCTTGACGAGCAGCGAATCGGCATGGCCGTGGTAGCAGCCTTCGAACTTGACGATCGCGCTGCGCCCGGTGAAGCCGCGCGCAAGACGGATCGCGGTCATCGTCGCTTCGGTTCCCGAGGAGACCAGTCGCACCAGTTCAAGCGACGGAACCAGCCGTCTCACCAGTTCGGCGAGTTCGACCTCCGCCTCGGTCGGCGCGCCGAACGACAGCGCGCGCCCGGCCGCGTCCTGCACCGCCTTGACCACCGCCGGGTGCGTATGGCCGACGATCATCGGTCCCCAGGACCCGACATAGTCGATGTAGCGCCTGCGGTCGGCGTCCCACAGGTAGGCGCCCTCGGCGCGCTCGAAGAAGCAGGGCGTGCCGCCGACTGCGCGAAAGGCGCGCACCGGAGAGTTGACTCCCCCGGGAATGCTCTGCTGTGCGCGGGCGAACAGGGTTTCGTTGCGTGAACTCATGGACTCTCTTTTTCGAAAAGCCTTGCATAGGCACGCGCCCGGGCGGCGACGTCGGGCGCGTCGAACAGATCGGAAATCACCGCGACCAGGTCGGCCCCGGCGCGAATGGCCTCGGCTGCATTGTGCAGCGTGATGCCGCCGATTGCCACCACCGGGATGCCGAGGCTGCGCGCCTGACCCAGCACGGCGAGCGGTGCGCGCACCGCGCCGGGCTTGGTGGCCGAGCCGAACACGCTGCCGAAGGCGACGAGGTCCGCGCCCGCGGCGCGCGCGGTGCGCGCGCGCTCCAGCTCGTTGTAGCACGAAGCGCCGAGCAGCCGATCGCCCAGGCGCGCGCGCGCACCGGCGAGATCGCCGTCGTCGCGTCCGAGGTGCACACCGTCGGCGCCGACTTGCAGCGCGAGTTCGAGATCGTCGTTGACGACGAACAGCGTGCGCTGCGCGCGACACAGCGCGGCGAGCGCGGCGGCTTCGCGCCGGCGCGAAGCCGGGTCGGCGAGCTTGTTGCGATACTGCAGCATCCTGACCGGCGAGGGCGTTGCCGCGGTGAGCGCCGCGCGCGCGCGCTCGATCAGCGCGGCGCTCTCGCGCGCATCGGGGGTGATCGCGTACAGGCCGCGCAGGCTCATGATGCGCCGGGTTCGCGCAGACGAAAGAACCGATCGGGAATCAGCTGGCCGCCACCCGCGGCGAAGCCCGCGGCGAGCGCGTGCCAGGTGTAGTCCTCGGCCTCGCGCACCGCGTCGGGGAGCGCCAGGCCGCGCGCGAGCAGCGCGGCGATCGCCGAGGCGAGGGTGCAGCCCGAGCCGTGGTGGCTCCCCGCCAGTCTCGGCCAGCGGTCTTCGCGCACCACGCCCGCGCCGGCGTACAGGGTGTTGACGACTTCGGACCCCTCCTCGTGCGCGCCCGTGATCAGCACGTAGCGCGCGCCGCGCTCGAGCAGCCGCCGCGCGCAGCACGCCAGCGCGTCCTCGCCGGCAAGACGCCGCGCTTCGAGGCTGTTGGGGGTGACGAGCGTGCTGCGCGGCAGCAGCTCGCGCAGCAGCGCCTCGGGCATCGACTCGCTCGCGAGCGCGTCGCCGCGTCCGGAGGCGAGTACCGGATCGAGCACCACCGGAATATCCGGATGCTCGGCGAGGATCGCGGCGATCACGGCGATGTTTTCGGCGCTGCCGAGCACGCCGAGCTTGAAGGCCGCGACGGGCAGGTCCGCGAGCAGGCAGCGCGCCTGGCGCGCGACCAGACTCGCCTCGATCGGACGCATCGCCTCGACGCCGTGCGTGTCCTGAACGGTGAGCGCGGTGAGCACCGTCAGCGGATGGCAGCCCAGGCTCGCCAGCGTGAGCAGATCGGCCTGCGCGCCCGCGCCGCCGCTCGGGTCCGAGGCCGCGAAAACGAGCACGCTGGGGGGGGGCGAGGACATTCGGGAAATGCGCCCGGCGGCGCCCTCGCGGGGGCGCCGACCTGAGACGATGACTTACGGGACGATACCGACCCTGCGGGCGATGCGGACCATGCGGACAGTGGACTGGACGGGATACGCTAAGATGCGGCCCTATTTTAACCCACCGATCTCACGCCAATGTCCGAAAACCGGGAGTACCAGAGCTGGATGTGCCTGATCTGCGGGTTCATCTACGACGAAGCCGTTGGATTGCCCGATGAAGGCATCGCGCCGGGCACGCGCTGGGAGGACGTGCCGATGAACTGGACCTGTCCCGAATGCGGCGCGCGCAAGGAGGATTTCGAGATGGTGCGGATCTGAGATGGTGCGGATCTAGCGGGGCGCGCCGGCAGGCGGCGATTGGCGCCCAGGGCGAAGGGGGTAAAATACGCTCGCGCATGTCCTCGATTAACCTGACGAACCACTTCCTGATCGCCATGCCGAACATGGCGGACCCGAATTTTTCGCGGACTCTGACCTACGTCTGCGAGCACAACGACCAGGGCGCGCTCGGGGTGGTCGTCAACCGCCCGATCGACATGACGCTGCAGGCGCTCTTCGAGCGCCTGTCGCTCGCGCTGACCGACCACCGGCTCGCCCATGCGCCGGTCTGGTTCGGCGGACCGGTGCAGACCGACCGCGGCTTCGTTCTGCATGTTCCGGCCGGGCAATGGCAATCGACCCTGCGCGTGGGCGACGCGCTGGGCCTCACGACCTCGAAGGACGTACTCGAGGCGGTCGGCCGCGGCGAGGGACCGGCGAAGCTGCTGGTCACGCTGGGCTATGCCGGATGGTCGCCCGGACAGCTGGAACACGAACTGGGACAGAACGCCTGGCTCACGGTCGAGGCGCAGGACGCGATCATCTTCGATCTGCCCGCCGAAGAACGCCTGGCCGCGGCGATGGAACTGCTCGGCATCGATTACGCGAGTCTTGCCGACGGCGCCGGACATGCTTGACGGGCCGATGCCGCATACTGCGCGAGCCGTGAATTCCGCTGCCACCCCTTCCCCGATCGCGTCGGCGACGCGCGACGCGCACACGCTGCTCGCGTTCGACTACGGCGCGAAGCGCATCGGCGTCGCGGTGGGCGATGCGCGATTGCGCAGCGCGCATCCGCTCGCGGTCATCGCCGCGGCCGGCGCGGCGCGCCGCGCGGCGCTCGATCGGGTGATCGAGGAGTGGCGTCCGGCGCGCCTGATCGTCGGCCTGCCCTGCACCGACGACGGCACGCCGCATCCGCTCGCCGCGCGCGTGCGCCATTTCGTGCGCGAACTCGAAGGCCGCTACCGGCGCGCGGTGGCGCTGGTCGACGAGCGCTACAGTTCGGTCGAGGCCGAAGCGCGCCTGCGCGAGGCCGCGGGCGCGCGGCGCGCGGCGCGCGCCTCGCGCGACCGGGAAATCGACTCCTACGCGGCGCAGCTGCTGCTCGAACAATACCTCGATGATCATCCTGCCTGAGGCCGAGACGCTGTACGCCCGGCTCGCCGCGGAGCTCGTCTCCTGGGTGAAGCCGACGAGCGCGCTGATCGGCATCCATACCGGTGGTGCCTGGCTCGCCGAGCGGCTGCACGCCGCGCTCGGCATCGGCACCGAACTCGGCACCCTCGACGCCGCCTTCTACCGCGACGACTATCGCCAGCAGGGACTCGCCAAGGAACCCAAGCGCAGCCAGGTGCCGTTTCCGGTCGAGGGCAGGGACTTGCTGCTGGTCGACGACGTGCTGCACACCGGGCGCACGGTGCGCGCGGCGATGAACGAGTTGTTCGACTACGGCCGGCCGGCGAGCATATCGCTTGCGGTGCTCGCCGACCGCGGCGGCCGCGAACTGCCGATCTGCGCGCAGTACTGCGCCACGCGGATCGAGCTGCCGGCGGGCAAGCGCCTGCGCCTCACGCGCGACGCCGCCGGCCGACTCGCCTTCGAGCTCGAAGATGGCGAGTAACCTGCAACTCAACGCCAACGGCGAGCTGCGCCACCTGTTGTCGATCGAGGGGCTGCCGCGCGAGGTGCTGCTGCGCATCCTCGATACCGCGGCCTCGTTTGTCGGGGTCACCGAGCGCGAGGTCAAGAAGGTGCCGCTGTTGCGCGGCAAGAGCGTGTTCAATCTCTTTTTCGAGCCGTCGACGCGCACCCGCACCACTTTCGAGATCGCCGCCAAGCGCCTGTCGGCCGACGTGATCAACCTGAATATCGCGGCGAGCTCGCAGACCAAGGGCGAGTCGCTGCTCGACACGGTGGCGAACCTCTCGGCGATGCAGGCCGATCTGTTCGTGATGCGCCACGCCTCGTCGGGCGCGCCGTTCCTGATCGCCCACCACGTCAAGCCGCACGAGCACGTGATCAACGCGGGCGACGGGCGGCACGCGCATCCGACGCAGGGGCTGCTCGACCTGTACACGATCCGCCACTACAAGAAGGAGTTCTCCAACCTCACGGTGGCGATCGTCGGCGACGTGCTGCACTCGCGCGTCGCGCGCTCGCTCATCCACGGCCTGACCACGCTCGGCGCGCCCGAAGTGCGCGTGATCGGGCCGAGGACGCTCCTGCCCACCGGGGTCGAGTCGCTCGGCGTGCGTTCCTTCCTCGATATGCGCGAGGGCCTGAAGGGCTGCGACGTGATCGTGATGCTGCGCCTGCAAAGCGAGCGCATGCGCGGCGCGCTGCTGCCCTCGGCGCAGGAATTCTTCAAGCACTACGGCCTGACCCCCGAAAAACTCGCGCTCGCCAGGCCCGATGCGATCGTGATGCATCCCGGGCCGATGAACCGCGGCGTCGAGATCGATTCCAACGTCGCCGACGGCCCTCACTCGGTGATCCTGCCGCAGGTCACCTTCGGCATCGCGGTGCGGATGGCGGTGATGTCGATGATCGCCGAGAGCTGACGATGCGCCTGCTGATCCGCAATGCGCGCATCGTCGACCCCGCGAGCGCTCGCGACGCGATGGGCGATCTGCTGCTCGCCGACGGCAAGATCGCCGCGCTCGACGACGCGGCGAAGGCCGCGGGCGCCGATCGCGTGCTCGATGCGCGCGGCCTGGTGCTCGCCCCCGGACTGATCGATCTGTCGGCGCGGCTGCGCGAGCCGGGCTTCGAATACAAGGCGACGCTCGAATCGGAGATGGACGCGGCGGTCGCGGGCGGGGTGACGAGCCTCGCCTGTCCGCCCGACACCGATCCGCCGCTCGATGAGCCGGGTCTGGTCGACATGCTGCGCCGGCGCGCCAAGGTGCTCTCGCGCGCGCGCGTGTACCCGGTGGGCGCGCTCACCGTGAAGCTCGCCGGCGAGCGGCTCACCGAAATGGCCGAACTCGCCGAGAGCGGCTGCGTCGCGTTCTCGCAGGCGAACGTGCCGGTCGCCGACACCCAGGTGCTGTGGCGTGCGCTGCAGTACGCGGCGACCTTCGGCTTTCCGGTGTGGCTGCGCGCCGAGGACCTGTGGCTCGCCAAGGGCGGCGTCGCGCATGACGGCGAAGTCGCGACGCGACTCGGCCTGCAGGGGATTCCGCCCTTCGCCGAGACCATCGCGCTCGGCACGATTCTCGAACTGGTGCGCGCCACCGGAGCGCGCGTGCACATCTGCCGCCTGTCGACCGCCGCGGCGGTCGAGATGATGCGCCGCGCCAAGGCCGAAGGCCTGCCGGTCAGCTGCGACGTCGGCGTGCACCACCTGCATCTGTCCGAAATCGACCTCGCCGACTTCGGCGCGCATTTCCGGCTCGAACCGCCGCTGCGCAGCCGGCGCGACCGCGAAGCGCTCGCCGGCGCGCTCGCCGACGGCACGATCGATTGCGCGTGCTCGGACCACGCGCCGATGGACGAGGACCAGAAGCATGTGCCGTTCGCCGAGGCCGAAGCGGGCGCGACGGGGCTCGAGCTGCTCCTGCCGCTCACCCTCAAATGGGGCGAGGAAAGAAAGCTCCCGCTCGCGAAGGTTCTCGCGCGCGTGACGAGCGACGCGGCGCGCGTGCTCGGCGTCGCCTCGGGCCGCCTCGCGCCGGGCGCACCGGGCGATGTCGTGCTGTTCGATCCCCAGGCCGCCTGGCGCGTCACGCCGCAGGCTTTGAAGAGCCAGGGCAAGAATTCGCCGTTTCTCGGCTACGAGTTGACGGGCTGCGTGCGCGCCACGGTGGTCGCGGGCAACCTGGTCTACGAGCGGTGAGCCGCGCGGGGTGGGTGCTCGCGCTGCTCGCCGCGGCGCTCTCGGGCTGCGCGACCGGTCCGACACCGCAGGGCGGCGCGACGCAGCGCGGCGGCTACTACAAGGACGACGGTCCGGGCAGCAATGCGCCGGCGAATCTGGCGGGCATTCCGGACGCGACCCCGCGCAGCGAGCCGCTGCATCGCTACGCGAACCGCCCCTACCAGGTGTTCGGCAAGGAATACGTGCCGCTTCCCGAACTGCGGCCGTTTCGCGAGCGCGGCGTGGCGAGCTGGTACGGCAGGCGTTTTCACGGCCAGCGCACCGCCAACGGCGAGACCTACGACATGTACTCGATGAGCGCGGCGCACCCGCGGCTGCCGATCCCGAGCTACGCGCGCGTCACCAACCTCGCCAATCGCCGCAGCGTGGTGGTGCGGGTCAACGATCGCGGTCCGTTTCACGGCGGCCGCGCGATCGATCT
>JAOUFA010000548.1 GCA_029858545.1 Betaproteobacteria bacterium | reverse complement strand
ACCAGGCGCAGCACGCCACGCCGCTCGAGCCCGAGCACGCGCAGCAGCGCGTGTTCACCGCGGCGGCGGGCGACTTCGAGGGTTTGCGCCGAGAACACGAGAAAACCACCGGTGAACAGCGCGACCAGCGCAAGCACCTCGAGATTGACCCGATACGCGCGCGACGGATCAGCGCTCGCCTCCTCGGCTGCGGCAACGCTCGACAGATGCGTGCCGGGAGGCAGCAGTGCGACGATGCGCGCGCTCAGTTGCGCGGCATCGATCCCGGGAGCGAGGCGCAGGTCGATGCGGTTCAGCTCGCCGACACGCTGCAGGCGCCACTGCGCCGTCGCGATATCGAGCAACGCCGCATGGCCGGGAAGGATCGACGAGGAAAGAACGCCCGCGACCTCGAATTCAACCCGGCGCTGTCCGACGATCAGTGCCAGACGCGCGCCGCGCTCGAGAGCGAGCGCCTGCGCCGCGGCGCTCGACACGAAGATCGTGTCGGGCGCGAGCAGCGCGGCGAGGCGCGCGGGATCCTCGGCGACCAGCGCCGGATTGAGCCGCACCGCGCGCAGCGCGTCCACCCCGGTGACGCGCAGCCTGTGCTCGCTTCCCGCCACGCCGACTTCGAGCTCCAACGCGGGCGCCGCGAGCGCGACGCCCGGCAGGCGCGCGATGCGCGCGTACAACTCGTCGGGAAATCCGCTGCGCCCGCCGCGCACCTGCAGATCCGCTTCACCCGCCGCGCGGCGCACCGCCGCGCCGAGTTCGTCGACCGCGGCGCGGTTGACGAGTTGCACCCCGAAGCCGAGCGCGACGCCGAGCGCGATTCCGGCAACCGAGAGCAGCGTGCGCCCGCGCTGGTGCACGAGTCGCGCGTTCAGGATGGCGAACAGGCGCAGCATGGCGACCCTCACTATACCGAACGCGGGCTACACTGTCGGATATGTTCCGCACGACGAAGGTTGCCGCCTCGCGATTCTGGCCGCGATACCTTGTTTGGATGGCGCTTGCGGCGGTGCTGCTGATCGCGGCGTGCACCGTTTCACCGCGCTCCGACGATCCGCGCGCGGCGGGCATCCGCTACAGCTTCGGGGGCGCGGCGAGCCGGGAATTCGACGTGTCGCTCGCGCGCGTCAAGGCGGCCACGACCGCCGCGCTCGCCGCCCACCATCTGCGACTCGAGGCGCTCGGCATCCTGCCTAGCGGCGAATCGCTCCGTGCGCGCGGGCCGCGCGCCACGGTGCTGGTCGAACTCGAACGCGAGGGGCGCGCGCGCACGCGCATGCGCGTCACCGCGCGCGGCAAGGAGGGGATCGATCGCCGCCTCGAAACCGACCTGATCATCGACGTCGCGGACAACCTGAAAGCCGCCACGAAGCGCTAGGCCCGCGCGGGCAGCGTGTAGAATTCGCCGCTCTGCATCCGGGTTCCCCCATGTCTTCGCCCTCTGCGCCGCATCAGCCCGCCTCGACCAGCAATTTCATCCGCCAGATCATCGAGGCCGACTTGGCGAGCGGCAAGTTCGCGCAGCGCCGCTGGTCGGGACGGCCCGGTCCCGCCGCCGCGCAGGCCGAGGCCCCGCTCGACGCGGCCCGGATCCGCACGCGTTTTCCTCCCGAACCGAACGGCTATCTGCACTTCGGCCACGCCAAGTCGATTCTGCTCAACTTCGGTCTCGCCGCGGCCTACGGCGGCACCTGTCATCTTCGCTTCGACGACACCAATCCGGAAAAGGAAGAGCAGGAATACGTCGATTCGATCATCGACGCGGTGCACTGGCTCGGCGGCGATTTCGGCGCGCAGCCCTATTACGCGAGCGATTATTTCGACTTCATGTACCAGGCGGCCGAATACCTCGTCCAGGCGGGCCACGCCTACGTGGACCAGCAAAGCGCCGAGGAAATGCGCGCCGCGCGCGGCACGCTCACCGAGCACGGCGTCGACAGTCCGTACCGCGATCGACCGCCCGCTGAAAGCCTGCGCCTGCTGCACGAGATGCGCGCCGGCCGGCACGCCGACGGCGCACTGGTGCTGCGCGCGAAGATCGACATGCGTTCGCCCAATATCAACCTGCGCGACCCGGCGATCTACCGCATCAAACGCGCGACGCACCACCGCACGGGAGATGCCTGGGCGATCTACCCCATGTACACCTACGCGCATCCGATCGAGGACGCGCTGGAGAACATCACGCACTCGATCTGCACACTCGAATTCGAGGACCAGCGGCCGTTCTACGACTGGCTGCTTGCGCGCCTCGCCGAAGGCGGGCTGCTGCAAAGGCCGCTGCCGCAGCAGATCGAGTTCGCGCGGCTCAACCTGACCTATGTGGTGT
>JAOUFA010000118.1 GCA_029858545.1 Betaproteobacteria bacterium | reverse complement strand
GCTGACCCTGTTGCTGACGCTCGGCCTGGGCATCGTGATGGAAGACGCGCTGAAGATCCTCTTCGGGGCGAATCCGTTGCGCGTCGAAGCGCCGATTTCGGGCGCGACCGAAATGCTCGGCCTGTTCTTTCCGAACTACCGGTTGTTCCTGATGGCGTTCGGCGCCACGCTGATCGCGGCGGTGTGGCTGGTGGTGTTTCGCACCCAACTCGGCGCGATGGTCCGCGCCGCCGCGTTCGACCGGAATATGGCCGGCTCACTGGGAGTGCCGGTGGCCAGGGTCTACGCGGCCACCTTTGCCTTCGGCGTGGCGCTCGCCGGGCTGTCGGGCGTCCTTCTCGCGCCGATCTATTCTGTGTTCCCGACGATGGGGCGCGACTTCGTGCTGATGGCGTTTTCCGTGGTCATCGTCGGGGGAATGGGGTCGATCAAGGGCGCGGTGGTCGCGGGCCTGATCCTGACGCAGATCCAGTCGATCTCGAGCCTGTATATCTCGCCGGTGTGGAGCGACCCGCTGCTGTTCAGCATCATGGTGCTGGTGCTGATGTGGCGGCCACAGGGCTTGTTCGGAAAGCTCGGACATGCCTGACGATCCCGCGGTGGCGAATCACGATCGCGTTTCGCGCAGGCGCGGCCCGGGCGCGATGCGGCTGCTGACCTGGCTGTTCTTCGCCTGTGCGCTGGTGTTCGCGGCGATCGCAGGCCTCCTCGGCGACGTTTTCTTCTTCAGACTTGCCACCGAATCGCTGATCTACGGCGGCCTCGCCCTTGCGGTCGACATCCTGCTCGGGCGCACCGGACTGCTGCCGCTTGGCCACGCGCTCTTCTTCGGCTTCGGCGCCTATGTCGCGGCCCTGGTCCTGAAATACTGGGCGGCGTCGTTCTGGCTGGCGATCGGGGTGGTCCTCGCTTCTTCGCTGGTCGCGGGCTGCATCGGCGGGGTGATCGCGATCCGCGCGCGGGGCGTGTACTTCGCGCTGATCAGCTTCGGCCTCGCCGAGGTGGTCTCGAAGATCGTGTTCAACACGCGCAGCCTGGGAGCCTCCGACGGCATCATCGGCATTCCGGTGCTGCGGGTGAACTTCGCGCTGTTCAGCATCGACACCGCACGCGCACCCGAGCTGTTCCTGCTGGTGCTCGCCTTCCTCGGCGTGCTGTTCGCGGCGGTCGCCTGGCTGATGAATACGCCGCTGGGCCGCCTGTTGTCGGCGATCAAGGCCAACGAGCACCGCGTGCCGTTTCTCGGCTTCGATCCCTGGCGGCTGAAACTCGCCGCATTCACGGTCTCGGCGGTGGTGGCGGCGCTTTCGGGCGCGCTGTACCCGGTGCTGCGTGGTTTCGTCTCGCCCGAACTGCTGTTCTTCCAGGTGAGCGTCAACGCGGTGATCAACGTCATCGTCGGCGGGACCGGGACACTGATCGGGCCGCTCTACGGATCGGCGATCCTGACCGCACTGCGTTCCGTGATCGGGTCCTTCACCGCGCACCACCTGCTCGTGATCGGCCTGGTGTTCATGGCCTCGGTGGTCTTCTTTCCGCGCGGATTGATCGGCTACGCGGCGCCTGCGCTGCAGCGCAGGCTGGATGACTGGGCCAATCGCCGGAGCCGCCGATGAGCGACGCCATTCTGTCGGTACGCGGACTGAGCGTGCGCTTCGGTACGCTCGCCGCGGTGAACGACATCAGCTTCGAGGCCGAGCGCGGCGGCATCACCTCGATCATCGGTCCCAATGGCGCGGGCAAGAGTTCGCTGTTCAACCTGGTGAGCGGCGCGCTCCGTCCCGATGCGGGCCGCGTGATCTTCGACGGACGCGATGTGACCGGCCGGCGACCGGACCGGCTCCTCGCCGCCGGCATGGCGCGCTCGTTCCAGATCACCAACTTGTTCTTTGAACTGAGCGTGCGCGAAAACCTGCGCCTGGCGGCGCAATTCGTCGAGCCGGGTTCGCGGCTCGGCGCGCTGCTGCGACCGGTCGGCGCGAGCCGCGCGGCACGCGCGCGCGTGGACGAGCTGACCGCGCGCTTCGCGCTGCGCGAACGACTCGACGAATTGGCCGGTTACCTCTCGCATGGCGAACAACGCCGGCTGGAAATCGCCGTTGCGCTGGCCGCCCGGCCGCGGCTGCTGCTGCTCGACGAGCCGACGCAGGGCATGAGCCATACCGACACGCAGGATACCGCCGCGCTGATCAAGAGTCTGGCGGGCGAGCTGTCGATCCTGCTGATCGAGCACGATGTCGACCTGGTGATGAATCTTTCAGATCACGTCATCGTGATGCATCAGGGCGCGAAACTCGCCGAGGGCAGCCCGCAAGCGGTGCGCGGCGATCCGGCGGTGCAGGCGGCCTACTTCGGGGAGGGCGCGCATGCTGCGGCTCACTGACGTCCACACCCATTACGGCATGAGTCATGTGCTGCAGGGCGTATCGCTCGAGGTCGGCGCCGGCGAGGTAGTCGGACTGTTCGGTCGCAATGGCGTGGGCAAGACCACGCTGATCAAGACCGTGGCGGGCTGGGTCAAACCGAGCCGGGGCCGCATCGACTTCGACGGCAGCGACCTCGGTGTCTCGAGCAGCGACGAGATTTGCCGGCGCGGGATCGGACTGGTGCCCGAGGATCGACGCATCTTCCCCGGGCTTTCGGTCGAGGAAAATCTTCTTCTCGGAGCAATGCAGGCGCCGCGTCGCGCGCGCGTCGCGACGCGACGCAAACTCGATGACCTCTACGCGCGTTTTCCGCGTCTGGGCGAACGTCGCGCGCAACTGGGAACGACGCTGTCGGGCGGCGAACAGCAAATGCTCGCGATGGCGCGCGTGCTGATGGGCGAGCCGAGGCTGCTGCTGATCGACGAGCCGGGCGAAGGCCTCGCGCCGAAGATCGTCGACGAGGTGTTCGCGTTGATCGAATCGCTGCGTGCCCAGGGAATCCCGATCGTGCTGGTCGAACAGAATGTGCGCCGCGCGCTCGACGTGGTAACGCGCTTTTATGCGCTGGAGCGCGGGCAGATCGTGTACGAGGGAGCGGCGGCGAGCGCCGGACAGCGCAGCGAGCTGTTGCGTCGGCTCGCGATCTAGGCAGGCTCCCGGCCGGTAAGCGGCGGCGCGACCGCCGAGGCGCGGCGCGGACTCATTGCAGAACGGGCGGCAGCCGTTGCGCGAGAGCGTTCTTCCGCGCCGTCGCCGCGCCGAGCAGCGCAAAGCCGCGCAGCCGCCCGCGGTCGTCCTCGTAACGCGCATCGATACCTGCGTCATCGGATTCGACCCGCCAGCCGCCCGCCACCGCGGGCGGCGGGCATACCACGGCGGGCAGCGCGGGCGTTTTCACCACCACCGGCATCGCGGGATAGCTCACTTGGGTCGGCGTTCCGGCGAGGGTCTGCGCGAGAGCACGCGCCGCGTGCATGATCGGCATCACGAAAGGCAACAATTGACCATCGACCTCGGCGCAATCGCCGAGCGCATACACGTCGGCCGCGCTGGTCGCCAGACGGCGGTCGGTGACGATGCCGCGGTTTACCCGGATGCCCGCGTGGACCGCGAGGCCGGTGCGCGGTTTGAGCCCGATCGCCGAGAGCACGGCGTCGGTTTCGATGACGCTGCCATCGGAAAGTTCCAGCCGCAGGCCCGCGCCGGCGCGCGTGAGCGCGCGCGCCGTTCGGCCCAAGTGAAAGCCGATGCCCAGATCTTCGAGCGCCGCGCGCAAGCGATTCCCAGCCGCCTCGGGCAGCAGGCGCCCAAGCGGGCGCGGCGCGGGATCGATCACCTCGACGGCATAGCCCGCCGCGGCGAGATCGTTGGCGAACTCGCAACCGATCAGCCCCGCGCCGAGGAGTGCGATGCGCTTGCGGCCTTCGATCGCGGTACGAAAGCGTGCATAGTCGGCGAGGTCGTTGACGCGTATCACTTCGCCCGCCGCGTCGCCTTCGAGCGGCAGCGAGATCGGATCGGCGCCGAGCGCGAGCACCAGCTTCGCATAGGTGATGGACTCGTTGCCCGCCTGCACCGTACGGGCGGCGATGTCGATCTCCCGGACCTCGGTGTGCGCAAGAATGCGCGTGGACAACTGCGCGCTCATCTGCGCCGCGCTCGACCCGGCAAGCTGCGCCGCGCTGCGGCCGGCGGCGAGCGCATTCGAGAGCATCGGCTTGGAATAGAAGCTCGCGTCGTCGCGGCTCACCATCACGAGCGGCACGGCAGTGTCGAGCTTGCGCAGCTCGCGGGCCAGGGTATAGCCCGCGAGACCGCTGCCGAGGATGACGATCGGGTGCATGACGCCTCGTCAGGCCGCGACCACTTCGGCCATCTCGAAATCGGCCTTGGCCACCCCGCAGTCCGGACAGGCCCAGTCCGCCGGAATGTCGTCCCAACGGGTGCCCGCCGCGATGCCGTCTTCGGGCAGACCCTTCGCCTCGTCGTAGACGAAGCCGCATACGATGCATTGCCAGATTTTCATGTCGATCTCCTGTGAGTAAGTCAGGCGCGGGTTCTTGCAAGCGCCGTCTTGTACTGGTTGGCGTGCCGCTCCTCGACCTTCGCCAGCGCGGCGAAGCGCTTGGCCGCCTTCTCGAGCACGCGCTTGAACGCTTCCGCATGTTCCTTCGATTCGGCGATCTGCCCGTCGAACTCCTCGACCGCCGCGCCGTTGCCTTCCTCGAGCGCGAGATGACGGAACTTCGGATACATCTCGGTGTACTCGTAGGTTTCACCCTCGATCGCGATCTCGAGCGCCTTGGCGGGCGTGAGTTTCGCCTTCGGGTAGAGCAGGTCGAGGTGGCCGAAGGCGTGTTGCACCTCCTGGTCGGCGGTCTCCTCGAAGATGCGCGCGGTATCGGCGTCGCCCTGCTCGCGCGCGAGCCTGGCGAAGTAACGGTACTTGACGTGCGCCATGCTCTCGCCGGCGAAGGCCGCTTCGAGGTTCTGGATGGTGATCGATTCGGGTTTCATGCTTTGCTCCTTGGCTGTGGGTGAGAACGCGATGGGCGAATTCTGCGCAAGGCCAGTAATCGATGCTAACGAGTAATATCGCTAGGTATAATCGACGTTCTCGATAACGTACCGGTCCGCCATGGCTGCGCTGCCTTCGCTACGACAACTCAAATACCTGATCGCGCTCGCCGAGCACCTGAACTTCACGCGCGCCGCCGAGACCTCCTTCGTCACCCAGTCGACGCTCTCGGCGGGCTTGAAGGAACTGGAGACGGCGCTCGGCGCGCAGCTCGTCGAGCGCGACCGGCAATCGGTGGCGCTCACCCCGCTCGGCACCGAGGTGGTGGCGCGCGCGCGGACACTGCTCGCGCAGGCCGAGGACCTGGCCGAACTCGCCGCGAGCGGCGCCGAACCGATGAGCGGCACGCTGCGCCTCGGAGTGATTCCGACCGTCGCGCCGTTTCTGCTGCCCGATCTGCTTCCCGGGCTGCGCGCGCGCTATCCGAAACTGAAGCTCCTTCTGCGCGAGGACCTCACCGCGAACCTGCTCGCGCGGCTCGCCGGCGCGCAACTCGACTGCGCGCTCATCGCCCTGCCCTACGACACCGGCGCACTGCTCGAGCTGCCGCTCTACGACGACGAGTTCTGGCTCGCCGGCAGGCGCGACGATCCGGCGTTCAAGGAAAAGCGCATCGCGGTGAGCGCGGCGGTCGCCGAGCGCCTGCTGCTGCTCGAGGAAGGCCACTGCCTGCGCGAGCACACCCTCTCCGCCTGCGCGCGCAACGCGACTCCCAACGCTTCGGGGATCGAAGCGACCAGCCTGCTGACGCTGGTGCAGATGGTCGAAGCGGGGCTCGGCCTCGCGCTGGTGCCCGAGCTCGCGCTAAAGAGCGGCCTGCTCGACAAGACGAGCCTCGTCGCGCGGCCGCTCGCGCCACCGGCGCCGAAGCGCGGGCTCGCGCTGGTGGCGCGGCCGACGACGGCGCGAAGGATGGAGCTCGATGCGCTCGCGGCCTTCGTCATCGAGGCGCATCGAGGCGGTAAACGAAGGACTGCCACCTCCGGCGGGCGGCGCCGCGGCTAGGGGCGGCGCGACGATCTGCTAGCCTGCGGTGTAGCCGCCATCGACATAGAGCACCTGCCCGGTGCAGAAGTCCGACGCGGGCGAATCTACTCGCTCCTCAACGCCTCGAGCGGATCGAGTTTGGCCGCGCGCCTGGCCGGCAGCACGCCCGCGGCGAGCCCCACCGCCACCGCCATCAATTCCGCCGCGATCGCGTAGCTCCAGGGCGTATGCACCGGCAGCGCGGGCAGCGCGAACGACAGCGCCAGCGAGATTCCCAGCCCGAGCGCGAGTCCGGCCGCACCGCCGAGCGCCGCGAGCAGCGCCGCCTCGCCGAGAAAGATCATCAGCACGGCGCGCTGCGTCGCGCCGACCGCGCGCAGCAGGCCGATCTCGGAGGTACGCTCGGCGACCGCGATGGTGAGGATGGTAAGGATACCGACGCCGCCCACGAGCAGCGATATTCCGGCGATCGCCGCGACGGCGAAGGTGATCGCATCGAGCACGGTGCCGAACACTTCGAGCATCTTTTCCTGCGGCGTGATGGTGAAGTCCTCGCTGCCGTGGCGCGCCGTGAGGATTCTGCGGATCCCCTCGACCACCTCGTCGAGCGGCGCGGTCGGCTCGTAGATCACATCCACCTCCATCAGGCTCTCGCGGTTGAACATCGCCAGCGCCCGTCCGGTCGGGATGTACACCGTGTCGTCGAGGTCGAAGCCGAGCACCTGGCCCTTCGGCTCCATCACACCGATCACGCGGTAGCGCTCGCCGCCGACGCGGATACGCGCACCCAGCGGGTTCGCCGCCGGGAACAGCTCGCGCGCGACTTTCGCGCCGAGCACCGCGAAGGCACGCGCCGCGCGCGGATCGTCGTCGGGCAGGAATTCGCCCGCGGCGACCTTGATTCGAAAGGCCTCGGCGAACTGGTGTCCTATGCCCGAGAGCATCACGCGCCGCGATTTGCCCGCGACCGAGACTTCGGCATTGCCCGACACGCCCGGCACCGTGAGCTGCGCATGCGGCGCGCGGGCGAGCGCGAGCGCGTCGTCGATCGTGAGCGGCCGGATAGTGTTGAATACGCCGATCGGGGCCCCGCCGTGGGTCTGCGTGCGTCCGGGCGAGACGGCAATGATGTGGGTGCCGAACTGCGTGAACTCGCTCACCACGAAGCGATGCAGCCCCTCGCCGATCGAGGTAAGCAGGATCACCGCGGCGATGCCGACCGCGATGCCGAGCGCGGTGAGAAAGCTGCGCAGCCGGTGCGCGATGAGCGACCCGGTGGTGAAGCGGACGAAGTCGGCGGCGAGCACGGCCGGTGCCCCGTCAGCGCCTGGAGAGCGCCGCGACCGGATCGAGCTTCGCCGCGCGCGCCGCCGGCGCGACGGTAAACAGCGCGGCGGTCACGATCGCGGTGAGCGAAGCGGCGGCCATTGCCCACCACGGCGCGCCAAACGGAATCTGCGGATAGATCCGGCCGACGACCCATTCGCCCGCCTTGCCCGCGGCAAGTCCAAGCGCCGCGCCGCCCGCGGCGAGCAGCACCGCCTCGGTGAAGAACGTGAGCCGGATCTGCGCACCGGTCGCGCCAAGTGCCTTGAGCAGTCCGACCTCGCGCCGGCGCTGGGTCACCGCGATCAGCATCACGTTCATGATCAGGATCCCGGCCACCGCGAGGCTGATCGCCGCGATGCCGCCCACCGCGAGCGTGAGCGCGCGCAAGATGCGGTCGAAGGTCGCGAGCACCGCGTCCTGCGTGATCACCGTCACGTCGCGCTCGCCTTCGTGGCGCAGGCGCAGGATCTCGATCGCGTCCTCCTTGGCGGCGATCACCTGCTCGCGGGTCTTCGCCTCGACGAGCACGCGGAACAGCGACTCGCTGTTGAACAGCGCCTGCGCCGCCGAGACCGGCACGATCACGATCTCGTCGGTGTTGAAGCCGAGCGACTGGCCCTGCTGCGCCATCACGCCGATGACGCGAAAGCGCCGGTCGCCGATTCTCAGCCACTCGCCGAGCGCCGCGCGCGAACCGAAGATCTCCTCGCGCAGCCTGGCACCGATTACGCACACCGGCGCGGCGTGCTGCGGATCACCGGGCGGCAGGAACTGGCCCTGCGCCACCGACATGCGGCGAATCTCGAGCAGCTCGGCGGTCGAGCCGAGCACCGGCGACTCGCGCAGCCGGGCGCCCCAGCGCACCTCGCCCGAGCCGACGATGAGCGGCGCGATCTTCTTCACCGCGCGGCTCCTCAGCAACGCGAGCGCATCGTCGAGGGTGAGATCGCGCGGCGTCTCGCCGGTGAGAAATCCCGGCATTCCGCCGCTCGTCTCGGCGCGGCCGGGCATCACGATCACCAGGTTCGTGCCGAGCGAGCCGAACTGGTCGAGCACGTAGCGGCGCGCGCCCTCGCCGAGCGCGCTCACCACGACCACCGCGGCGACGCCGATGCCGGTCGCGAGCAGGATCAGCGCGGTGCGGCCGCGGTTGCCGGCGACAATGGTCCAGGCGAAGGCGAGCAGGTCGGACGGTCGCATCGGTGGTCGGAGCGGGACTGCGCTAGCCCGCGACCCCTTTCGCGGCGCGCTCGTCGCTCACGATGCGGCCATCGATCATGCGCAGCCTGCGCTTCGCGCGGCCGCCGATCTCGGGGTCGTGCGTGACCACCACCAGCGTGCCGCCGCCCGTGTGCAGCCCCTCGAGCAGATTCATGACCTCCTGGCCGGTGTGGCGGTCGAGGTTGCCGGTGGGCTCATCGGCCAGGATCACCGCCGGGTGCATCGACATCGCGCGCGCGATCGCGACGCGCTGGCACTGTCCGCCGGAGAGCTGGTCGGGGCGGTGCTGCGCGCGGTCCTCGAGCCCGTACTCGCGCAGCAGCTGCCGCAGCCGCGCCGCGCGCTCGGCCGGCGCGATGCCGGCGAGCACCATCGGCAGCGCGACGTTCTGCGCCGCGCTAAGGCGCGGCACGAGATGGAAGAACTGGAACACGAAGCCGATCTTCTCGCGCCGCACGCGCGCAAGCTCGTTGTCGCCGAGCGCGGTGACATCGCGCCCGTCGAGGACGTAGCTCCCCGCGTTCGGCCGGTCGAGCAGTCCGATCAGGTTGAGCAGCGTCGATTTGCCCGATCCGGAGGGACCCATGATCGACAGGTACTCACCCTGTCCGATGGCGAGATCGACCGAACGCAACGCATGCACCGGCTCGTCGCCGACGGCGAAGACGCGCTCGATGCCGGCGAGCTCGATCATCGCGCGCCCGTCACTTCGCCGCGGCGTTTTTCGTTTCCACGACCGCCTGCGCGCCGGCCTTGACGCGCTCGCGGTCGAGCGAGGTCACCACGCGCTCGCCGCGCGCGAGACCCGCGCGCGCTTCGCTGTATTCCCAGTTCGCGAGCCCGACGTCGAGGCGCCGCTCCTCGAGCACACCGTCGATGCCGAGCACCAGCACCCGGTTGCCGGGCATCAGCGCCGAGGTCGGGATCCGGATCACGTCGTCGTGCGCCTCGATCACGATCTCGATGTCGGCGCTGTAGCCGACCAGCAGCTTCTCGGTCTCGGCGGGACGCTCGAACACCACCTCGACCTCGACCGTGCGCGCCTGCTTCTCGAGCGCGAGCACATAGGGCGCGATGCGACGCACGTGGCCGCTGAAGTGT
>JAOUFA010000117.1 GCA_029858545.1 Betaproteobacteria bacterium | reverse complement strand
GTGGTCGTTCGGCACGGGAAAATTGTTCACGGCGCGGTCGCGCGAGCGGGGGGAAATTCGGCGGGCGAATCGACGACCCGCCCGGCATAGCCTTGCGCGAGTGCTTCTTCGTTCGGGCCGGACGCGCCGGCCGACCGGAACTAGAACTCCTCGCTACTCCGTAGCCAGACGAACAAAGCCTTCGTGCTCCCGAGGTAGTTGCGCGTCATCGGTTTGCACATCCGACACGCGCGCCGCCGGCGGCCCGCTGCGCGCCCAGGCGATGAGTGCGTCGACCGCATCGGCCGGGCCTCGCATAACCGCCTCGACGCGCCCGTCGCGCCGGTTGCGCACCCAGCCGGCGATGCCAAGACGCGCGGCCTCGGCGCGCATCGACTCGCGGTAATTCACGCCCTGAACCCGGCCCGCGACGAGCAGCCGTCTGGTCACCACGGCAGCCATCGCCGCGTGCGATCCCTCTATTCGAGCCCGCTCGCGCGCGCCTGGTCACGCGCCATCGCCGCCCAGTCCTTGTCCGCGTCGCCGTGCGCGATCGCGCCGAGCAGCCGGTCGCGCACCACGCCGGCGCTGGGCAGCGGCACGCGCGCGGCCTCGGCCGCGGCGAGCACCAGGTTCGAATCCTTCAGCGCGAGCTGCGTGGTGAAGCCGACCTGATCGTAGGATTCGTCGGCGATGATCTTGCCGTAGATCTTGTAGGCGGGCGAGGTGAACATGCCGTCGGCGATGATGTCGTAGAGCGCAGCGGGGGCGACGCCGTACTTGCGTACCAGCGAGAACGCCTCGCCCATCGCCTCGATCGCGCAACTGAGGAGAAAGTTGTTGGCGAGCTTGATCGAAGTCGCCCCGACCGGTTCATCACCCGCTTCGAACACGCGTCGGCCGAGCGCCTGAAACAGCGGCGCGCAGCGCGCGAGCGCGCCGGCCGGACCCGCGGCAACGATGCCCGCCTGGCCTGCGGCGACCGCCTCCGGCCGGCCGAGCATCGGCGCGGCGACGTGGATCTGTCCCGCTTCGGCATGCGCGGCGGTGAGCGCGCGGATCACGCCCACGCCGTGCGTGCCCATCGACAGATGCATCGCGCCCTTGGCGAGCGCAGGGACGATGCCCTGCTCGCCGAGCGTCACCTCGGCGAGCGCCGCATCGTCGGCGACCATCGTGATCACCGCCTCGCGTCCCGCGCAGGCCGCGGCGACCGAGGCCGCGGGACGCGCGCCCGCGCGCACCAGGTCGGCCGCCTTCGCCGCGCTGCGGTTGTACACCAGCACCTCGTGCCCGGCGGCAATCAGGCGAGTCGCCATCGCGTGGCCCATGCGGCCCAGGCCGATGAATCCGATCTTCATATCGCCTCCTTCAAGTGATCTGTCCCTGCACCCACTCCAGTTCGCGCACCACGTAGTCGGTGATCGAGCCGGTCTTCAGGTGCGCGGGCAGCACGTCCCAGGTGTAGGTCTCGATCTCGACCTGGTCCGACACATGCTCCATCTTGTGCACGCGCAGCGCCTCCTCGATCGCGGTGCGCGTGGTCTTGAAGCCGCTGCCCAGATCGTCGAGAAACACCGGCACGTGAAAGTGGATGCGCCATTCGCGCGGCCCCGGGTCCCTCTTCCACGCGGCGAAGGCATCACCCAGATCGATGAAGCGCGACATCTTGCCGCCTTTCACTTCGACCGTCTGGTGCAGGTAGACCTCGTCGTCGTAGTTCTTCAGCGCATCGACCACGTTCTGCGTCACCTCGGGGATGCGCACCGCCGCGGCGGCCTGCAGCTTGAACACCGGGATCCCGGCGCGCTTGAGGCTTCTGAGCGAATCGGCGATGTTCTCGAATTCGACCGCCTGGTGGCAGATATCGTAGACCGTGCCGAGGTGCTTCCTGAGCGCCTGCTCGGCCTGCGCCGCCGACTGCCCGGTCTGTTTCGCGAGCGCGGCGGCCGAGGCCGGCGTGTACAGGTGCTTGCCGAAGAAGTCGAGCACCTCGGAGGTCACCTCCATGAAGCAGTGCGGCTCGGGCTCGAGCGCGAGGGTCACCGTCCTTCCGGTGCGCCGCTCGAGCTCGACCAGGTGCGCGACCACGCGGATCAGCTGGCGCGTATAGGCCTCGACGACATCGGGTCCGGTGACGCGCGGCTTGAATCCGCAGGGCGGGCTCTGGATCGAGGGCGCGATGTTCGCGGGCGCGACCTCGGCGAGGATGTCGGCCACCGCCATCGTGTAGCGCGCGCGCTCGTCGGTGCGCCAGTCTGGCTCGTACACCAGTTCCTTTACCCGTTCGCCCTTGAACGGCCCGTAGGGAAAGGCGTTCACGGTGAAGAGATACATATTGTTCGCGACAAGGAAAGCCTTCAGCTTCTCGCGCTCGCCGGGGTCGCGCGTCAGCCGCTCGGCCGATTTGTTGGAGATGCGCAGCGACACGCCGAAGGGTTTGTCCGGGCAGAAACGCTTCTTCACCTCGGGTACGTAGGTGGTGAGGCTCGTCCAGATCTCCTCCCAGTTGTCGCCGGGGTGGACGAGGGTCGAATAGGTCAGATGACCGAGCTTGCCGCCGAGTTGCATGGGGGTATCTCCTGAATAAACGTCGCCACCGCGATCGAGTTCGCGAGAGTTTCTTGTCTTTTCCCGATCTCCCGAATCTTCACCGTTGCGCTCTTTGCAACGGTGAAGATTCGGGAGAAACACCACCACCGATCAATCGCGTCACAGTCCCACGCCGCTAGCTTATGCCTGCCCGGCCTGGCCAAGACAAGTGTAAACGGGGGTTTGATCTTGTTACTTCTCCCGACTGTGCACGATTGCGCTGCGCGCAATCGTGCACAGTCGGGAGATCGGTGAAAACCCCAAACAACTGCCACTTCCGAACTGTCCTCATCGGGCTGCGCCAGGCTAGCCCACCCGCTCCGCCCTGCGCGCCGCCGCCGACCTGATGATCGCCTCGGTCACCGCGGCGCCATGGATCATCTGCTCGGGCGGGATCAGGTAGGCCGGCCCCCCCTCGGCCGCCCTGGCGAAGGCGACCAGCGCCGCGCGCGACGTATCGTAGGCCTCGGCCTGCCAGGTCTGCCCGGCCCCTTTCACCGGCTGGAAGGTGCAGTCGCCGAAAAGACGCGTGCGCCGCTCCTCGGACGAAGCGCCGGCGATGTGCGTGATGCCGTTCACCCGCAGCCAGCCCTCGCTGCCGTAGACCTGCAGACGGAAGCTTCCGCCGGTGGCGGTCATCGTGCCCAGATAGCCCGACATGCCGTTCTTCATGCGAAACAGGATCGAGGTGGTGTCGTCGGCGTCGATCTGCACCGCGCGGTGCAGGCTCATGCAATACACCTCCTCGACTTCGCCGAACAGGTCGATCGCGGCATCGACCACATGCACGCCCATCGGGGTCAGCCCGCCGCAGGGGGTTTCCGCGCGATTGGCGCGCCACTGCGTCGGCTTGAGGAGCAGCGCATTGGGGAAGGTCATCGTGCCCTCGAAATGCAGGATCGTGCCGAGCTTGCCGCCGCGCACCCGCTCGCGCAGGTCGGTCATCGTCGGGTGGAAGCGCCGGTTGTAGCCCAGGCCGAGCGTCACGCCGGCCTTGTGCACCGCGCCGAGCGCGGCCTCGGCTTCGGCGCGCGTGAGCGCGAGCGGCTTCTCGCAGAACACGTGCTTGCCCGCCTGCGCCGCGGCGACGATCTGCGGCACGTGCAGCGAATGCGGCGTGGCAAGCACCACCGCGTCGACCTTGGGCATGCGCAGCAGTTCGTCGAAGCTTGCTTTCAGCTCGAGCCCCTGCGCGCGCGCGAAGTCCTGCACCTCGGGGGTCTGCGTGCGCGTCGCACCCGCGACGAAGCGGATCTCGTCGCCGCTTTGCGCGACCGCCTCGACCAGCGTCCTGCCCCACCAGCCCATGCCGACTATCGCCGCATTGATCATGATCTACACCTTCAAGGCAAACGGATTGAAATTCGTACGTCTGTCGAAATAATCTTCATGCTCGGCGCGCTTGAGGATCGCGACCAGCTTATAGGTGAGCGGCGTGAAGACGATTTCGACCGCGACCTTGGCGATGAACTGCACCAGCATGATCTTCGGCAACTGTTCGTTCGGAATCATGCCCGAACCCCAGAACGCGAGCGGGTAGAAGAGCATTGAATCGACTGCCTCGCCGAAGATCGTCGAGCCGATGGTGCGCGTCCACAGCCAGCGCCCGCCGGTCATCACCTTCATTTTCGCGAGCACGTAGGAATTGACGAATTCGCCGCAAAAATAGGCGAACATCGACGCCGCGGCGACGCGCCAGGCGGTGCCGAAGGCGATCTCGTAGGCGCGCTGGTGTTCCCAGAACGGCGCCGGCGGGAGCGCGACCACCACCGCGGCCATCAGCGAGGCGAAACCCAGTCCCGCGAAGCCCGCCCAGATCACGCGCCGCGCACGCGCGTAGCCGTAGACCTCGGTGAGGACGTCGCCGAACACGTAGGAAATCGGAAAGAACAGCACCGCCGCGCCGAACGAGACGGGGCCGAGCAGCGGCAGATCGAGCTGCGCGATCTTCGCCGGGCCGATCAGGTTGGAGCACACGAGCACCGTGACGAAGGCGGCCATCACGAACTCGTAGTAGCGGTAGCTGCGTTGCGGCGTGGTCATGGCGGCCTCTCTTCTAGACGAGCCGCGGCGCGTGCTCGCGGATGTCGTCGTCGAGTTCGACGCCGAGCGCGTCGAGCATGCGCGACACCATGGCGTAGAACGCCGCGGTGAGCGAGAGTTCGACGTACTCGGCGTGTGAAAATATCCCGGCGACCTCGGCATGCACCGCGTCGCTGACGCGCCCGGCCATCACGCCCTCGGTGAGCGCGAGCGCGGCGCGTTCGCGCGCGTCGAACTCGGACGATGCGCGCCAGCCGGCGAGCGCGCCGATCTGCGCTTCGCGCACCCCGGCCTTGCGCGCCATCTTCAGGTGCTGCGCCCACTCGTACTCGGAGCGAGCCAGCTGCGCGGTGCGCAGGATCATGATCTCGCGAAGCGCGCGCGGCGTGCGGCTTTCGTGGCGCACCGCGTTGGCGAATTCGGTCCAGGCCGCGGTGAGCCCGGGCTGGTTGCCGAGCGCGCGGTAGAGATTGATCGGCCGACCCCAGAGTTCATCGAGCCGCTTTTTCAGCCCCGGCTCGAATTCGGCCATCGGTACACGTTGCACGCCGCCCCCGTCAGTGGAAAAGACGCGCATTGTGGCGGTCGTCGACCGCGCAGGTCAACCGACGCCGCGGAGGTCGCGGGCGGCGCGGGGTGGATCAAAAACTCGTCGCGAGGCCCAGGGCCAGATCGATGCTGCGCGTCTCGCTGCGCGGTTCGGTCACGGTTCCCACCGTGATCGAACCGTTGCCCGTGGTGAGCGGCACCGGCGCACTGCGCCCAAAAGCCCATTTTTCGACGCCGATGTCCCATTGCAGCCGCAGCCGCTTGTCGAGCGCGTAGTGGCCGAGCACGCCGAGGCGGAATCCCGAACGCTCGCCCAGATACAGCCGCGCCTCGTCCTGTCCGGAGGAAAAGCGCAACCGAAGCTGCGGATCGAGTACGCGAAAAACGGTTGCGTGGAACCACCCCTCGCTGCGCTCGCCGGCGAGCACGCGCAGCTTGACTCCTGCGTCGAGGGTCTGCCACGCATAGACCTCGAACAAGCCGCTGACCGGTGTGCCGTTGGCGAGCACCGTCGGACGAATGTCCCTCTCCCATCGGTGCGCGCCGAGGCCGACATAGGGCTGCAGCGCGGTTCCCCCGTATTCGCTGTCCCACCCCAGCCACGGGCGAAGCGTGACCATGCGTTCGGCCGTGACGGTGGACACCGGGAGCCCGAGATTGGTCTGCCCGGTGTAATCGACCTCGCCCGAGAAACGCGCGAGCGACACTCCCCCGCGCAGGCGCCCGCGCACCGAGCTCAGCTCGAAGAACACCCCCGGAATGATTCCCCGTTCCCGATCGAGCAGCCGGTCGCTCGTCGAGAATTCGCGGTAGTCGAAGTGTCTGAGCGCGACGCCCAGATCGATCCGGAGATCGGCCTCCCCGGCGGCCACCGCAGGCGCGGCGACGATCGACACCACGCCCGCGCACAGAGCGCGCGCCAAAAAAGAAAGGGGGCGGATGTGCTCCGCGCCCCCTTCCCGGGTTGCAGCGTGATGCGTGTCGATCGTCGGGCTCAGAGACCCAGCGCCGTCCAGCTCGAGGTCACGGTACTCTCATAGCTACCATTGCCGTCGGCGTCGACCTCGATCCGCAGCTGCGGCGGCGCAGCGGTCTCGTCGCCCAGGATCGTCACCCGCAGCTTGCTGCCGCGGCCGCCCGTCGCGACGATGACTCCGTTATCCGGGTGCAGCCGGGCCAACAGCTGGTGCACGGGGGTCGTGGTCGCCACCGTGACCGAGCCCAGGCTGCTGTCCGAAATCGTGTACGCCACGCTCGTCGTCGTATCGGTGGCGGTTCCGGTCGCATTGAAGTCGAAGTTGGTCAGCGAGAAGGAGTGCGTCGAGTCGGTGACCGCGAAACTCGATCCGTAGAAGCGCATTGCGGTAACCGCAAAGGTCGTCGTATCGAGCGTCATGCTGTAGGCCCACGAGCCGGTCATCGACTGGGTCGGCTGACCGGTGGTGGCGATCGTGAGGTTCATGCTGACCGACGCCGCCATCGTGAGCAGGTTGCCGCTCTGGCCGCCCGAAATCCCCGAAATCGAAAGCGTGCCGTTCATCGTCTCGCCCGCCACGTCCGAGCAGCTATTGAACGTCATCGTGAGCGAGGTCGGAGCCGCGCCCGCCGAGGAATTGTCGGACATGGATATGTTGCCCGACAGGGCGCACCCAATCGTCGTCGTCGCCCCCAGCACGGTTTGCGGCGCGGTGAGCGCTCCGTTGATGCGGCGCATCAGGCTCCCCGCGGTTCGCGTGATCGCCGACGCGTTCAGCACGGGCGTCGACTCGACCGCGGTAAAGGACGCGCCGGCAAATCCGTTGACGATCGGGTCCAGTGTCAGCTTCGCCGCCTGCGACGAATTGGTCGCGGTCAGCGCGATCGGGGCAGCCACCGCCGGGCCGCCGCCTCCCCCCCCGCCGCCGCCTCCGCCACAGCCGGCCGCCGCCAGCAGCATCGCCGCCGCAAGCGCCACCCGCCAGCCCCGTTTCTGACCCGCGCTATTCATGTCATGCATGACAAACCTCCGATTGGAAATGTGCGAAAAGGACGACTGCGACGAGGACGACTGCGAAAAGGACCCTCCTCCCCGCCCGCGCTTCACGCCGCCCCGTAGCGCAAAGCATACTCACGGGATGCGGGAAATTGCAATGCACTATGCACTTTGACGCGCCGAGAAACGCCGGCGACCGAAAAACAAGGAGCGATCGAAAAGAAAACGATTCTTCGGCGCGCCCGGCCGGAAGAAGTGTCGCCAATTGGGTACAAACTGCGCTCCGACCGCCTGGCCGCTCCGCGACCACCCGCGCGGCTAGCGCGCCGCCGAGAAGTATTCGATCGTGCGGCGCAGCCCGTCGTCGAGCGCCATCGCCGGCTGCCAGCCGAGCTTCGCCTTCGCCAGCGAGATATCCGGCTGGCGCTGCCTCGGATCGTCGCTCGGCAAGGGGCGGGTTTCGATCTTCGAGCGCGAGCCGGTGAGCGCGATGACCTTCTGCGCGAGTTCGCGGATCGTGAATTCGACCGGATTGCCGAGGTTCACCGGCCCGGTGAATTCGTCACCGGTGTTCATCAGTCGCATCAGTCCATCGACCAGATCGTCCACGTAGCAAAACGAGCGCGTCTGCCGGCCCTCGCCGTAGACCGTGATCGGCTCGCCCTTCAGCGCCTGGATGACGAAATTCGACACCACGCGCCCGTCATTCGGATGCATGCGCGGCCCGTAGGTGTTGAAGATGCGCGCCACTTTGATGCGCAACTGATGCTGGCGGTGATAGTCGAAGAACAGCGTCTCGGCGCAACGCTTGCCCTCGTCGTAGCAGGAACGCAGGCCGATCGGATTGACATGGCCCCAGTAGCCCTCGGTCTGCGGATGCACCTGCGGGTCGCCGTAGACCTCGCTCGTGGAAGCCTGCAGGATCTTCGCCTTCACCCGTTTCGCGAGGCCCAGCATGTTGATCGCGCCGTGCACGCTCGTCTTGGTGGTCTGCACCGGGTCGTACTGGTAGTGGATCGGCGCCGCCGGACAGGCGAGGTTGTAGATCTGGTCGACTTCGACGTACAGCGGAAAGGTCACGTCGTGGCGCATCAGCTCGAAGCGCGGGTTGCCGAGCAGATGCGCGACGTTCTCCTTGGTGCCGGTATAGAAGTTGTCGACGCACAGCACGTCGCTGCCTTCGGCGAGCAGCCGCTCGCACAGGTGCGAGCCGAGAAAGCCCGCGCCGCCGGTGACCAGGACACGCTGGGTATTGCTGTAATGACGCATGAATTGCCCCCCGATCCGCCAAAGCAATCGGCATTGCTTTGCCGCGAGCCGATTTCGGCACGGTTCCCAGTGTAACGCAGCAGCCTGGAATGCGGTCCTGTGCGTCGTGAGTGCCGCGATCAGGAAAGGAGAAATCCGAGGTTCTTCTCCGTGAAATTGCCGATGTTGGGCGCAACCAGCGGCAACTCGCCCGCGGTCACGCCCATCCAGGTGGCAAGTGTCGCCGCCAGTTGATCCACGCTGGTAGTGGGAAGCAGCCTTCCCTGACCCACGTCGTCGGGACCGTTTGCCGCCAGCGCGGGAAGCTTGCCGAAGTAGCGTTGCCCGCGTACGGCGCCGCCGATGACGAAATGGTGGCCGCCCCATCCGTGGTCCGAACCGTCACCGTTCGAAGTGAGCGTGCGTCCAAATTCGGATGCGGTGAAGGTCGTGACCGAATCGGCCACGCCCAACTCCAGGGTGGCGGCATGAAAACTGCTGATCGCGTCGGCGACCCAGGCCAGCAGACCGGGATGCTTCGTCGTCAGGGAGTCGTGGGTGTCAAATCCGCCGAGCGAGACATAGAACACCTGCCGGCGCGCTCCCAACTGGCCGCGTGCGGCGATCAATCGCGCCACCATGCGCAATTGCCTCGCCAGCGGGTTGCGTGAATCGAATTCCGTCGCCAACACAGGTAAGCCACCGAGTCGCGCGTTCGCCTCCAGGGCACGGCGCATGACGCGAGCGTGTTCGAATTGCATCGGATGGGAGTTATCGTCGGCGGTGATCAGGCGCTGCAAGGCGGTCGAGCAGGCGGGCGAGCCGTAGAGCGGACTTTCAATGCCGCGCAGGACGACCGCGCCGTCAGCACCGATCTGGAATTGCACTGCCGCTTGGCCCGCCATGAACACCGCATTGCCGCTGACATTGATGCAGGTGAAAGTGGATGTGCCGTTGGACGACAGAAAGAGGTCGCCGATGCGTCCCCCCCAGCCGGAAACCGCGCCTTCAGGCAGCGAGGACTGCCAGAAAGACTGCTGATCCGCGTGCGAAAACAGCTTCGGTGGCAGCGGCGCACTGCGGGCCGCGTACTGTGCCACGGTGGTCGGCTGAAGCAGCGCGCCGACGTTGAGCAACACCGCCATTCTTCCGGCATCAAACAATACTTTGAGCGGCGCGAGTTGCGGCGCGAGCGCCATTTGACGATTCGCGTCGCCGAGCGCGGAAATGGGCATCAGCGCGGTGGCATCGAGGGCGCTACGC
>JAOUFA010000116.1 GCA_029858545.1 Betaproteobacteria bacterium | reverse complement strand
CTGAAGCCCCTTGCGGACGTCGGCCTCGAATACCTGCGCCTCGGCCAGCCCGTGCCCACGCTCTCCGGCGGCGAGGCGCAACGCCTCAAGCTTGCGGGACATCTCGCCGCGGGGACAGACCCCGATTTCCTGCGTAAATCGGGGTCTGTCCCCAAGCTGTTTCTGTTCGACGAACCGACCACCGGCCTGCACTTCGAAGATATCGCGAAACTTCTCAAGGCGTTCCGCAAACTGATCGCCGCCGGCCACTCGCTGGTGGTGATCGAGCACAACCTCGATGTCATCCGCGCCGCCGACTGGGCGATCGACCTCGGCCCCGAGGGCGGCGAGGCCGGCGGCGCGCTGATCTTCGCCGGACCGCCCGCCGAGATGGCCAACCACGCCGCTTCGCACACCGGCCGCGCGCTGCGCGAATACGAAACCGCATTGGGTTTTCAACCGGGATCGGCGGATTCGACGGATGGCTCTTCATCCGTCGAATCCGCCGATCCCGTGACGGCCCTCGCCCGGGAGCCCCGCGGTCGTTACCTCGGCAAACCGACTCTCGGCAAGTCGATCCGCATCCACAATGCCCGCGAGCACAACCTCAAATCGATCGACGTCGACATCCCGCGCGGTCGCTTCACCGTGATCACCGGCGTGTCGGGTTCGGGCAAATCCACCCTCGCCTTCGACATCTTGTTCGCCGAGGGCCAGCGCCGCTACCTCGAATCGCTCAACGCCTACGCGCGCCAGTTCGTACAGTCGGCGGCGCGCCCGGACGTGGACGCGATCCGGGGTATTCCGCCGACGGTGGCGATCGAGCAGCGCACCAGTCGCGGCGGACAGAAGAGCACCGTCGGCACCCTCACCGAAATCCACCATTTCCTGCGCCTGCTGTTCGTCAAGCTCGGCACCCAGCACTGCCCCGACTGCGAGGAGCCGATCGAGCCGCAGAGCGAGGACGCGATCGCCGCGCGGCTGTTGCGCGACTACCGCGGCCAGCGCATCGGCCTGCTCGCGCCACTGGTGGTGAACCGCAAGGGGATCTACACCGACCTCGCGCGCTGGGCGGCCGGCAAAGGCTACACGCACCTGCGCGTCGACGGCGCCTTTCTCGCGACCGAACCCTTCGCGCGCATCGACCGCTTCAAGGAACACAACATCGAGCTGCCGGTCGCCGATCTGCGCGTCGCCCCCGAGAACGAGGCGGGCCTGCGCGCCGCGCTCGCCCGCGCGCTCGAGCACGGCAAGGGCGTGGTGCACGTGCTCTCCGATCTCGATGCGCTGGTGAAGGCCGCGGCGCGCGCGACGGCGAGCGGCGCGGACCGGGTCGAGATGACGCTGCGCCAGGAAATATTCTCGACGCGGCGCGCCTGCCGATCCTGCGGGCGCGGCTTCGCCGAGCTCGACCCGCGGCTCTTTTCCGACAACCCCCGTCACGGCTGGTGCGCCGCCTGCTACGGCACCGGACTCAAGATCGACGAGGTCGACTGGAGCGACGAGCGCGCGCGTACCGGCACCGAGGACCACGTGCTCGACTCCTGGATCGAGTGGCTCAACGTGGACCAGCCCTGCCCCGCCTGCGCGGGCAAACGGCTCAACCGGGAGGCGCTCGCGGTGCGCTGGCGCGGCAGGAGCATTGCCGACTACGGCGCGCTGCCGATCGGCACGCTCGGCACATTCTTCGCCGCGCAGCAACTCGCCGGACGCGAACGCGAGATCGCCCGCGACCTGATCGCCGAACTCGGCAGCCGCTTCAGCTTTCTCGGCGATGTCGGCCTCGGCTACCTCACGCTCGATCGCTCGGCGCCCACGCTCTCCGGCGGCGAGGCGCAGCGCATCCGGCTCGCCGCGCAACTTGGCTCCAACCTGCGCGGCGTGTGCTACGTGCTCGACGAGCCGACGATCGGGCTGCATCCGCGCGACAACCGCATCCTGCTCGACGTACTCACCCGGCTCGAAGCAAAGGGCAACACGCTGGTGGTGGTCGAGCACGACGAGGACACGATCCGGCGCGCGCACCATGTCATCGACCTCGGGCCGGGCGCGGGCAAGCTCGGCGGCCGGGTGATCGCCCAGGGCACGGCCAAGGATCTCGCGAAGAACCCGGACTCGATTACCGGTCGATTCCTGAAGCAACCGCTGCGCCATCCCGTGCAGCCGCGGCGCGCGGTGACCAAGAAGACCCGGGCGCTCGAAATTGCCGGGGCATCGCTGCACAATCTGAAGCAGGCCCATGCTCGCATTCCGCTAGGCCGGCTGGTCGCGGTGACCGGCGTGTCGGGCTCGGGTAAATCGACGCTCGCGCGAGATGTCCTGCACGACAATCTGGCGCGCCTGGTGGGAACCCGGCGCGGCGAGGCGCAGCTCCCGCTCTCCGGCTGCGCCGCCTTGAACAACTGGCAGGAAATCGGCAGGGTGCTGGAAGTCGACCAGACGCCGATCGGCAGGACGCCACGCTCCTGCCCCGCCACCTATGTCGGCTTCTGGGATTCGATCAGGCGACTGTTCGCCGACACCACCGAAGCGCGCATGCGCGGCTGGAACGCGGGCCGTTTCTCGTTCAACACGCCCGGAGGACGCTGCCCGGGCTGCGACGGCCAGGGCGTGAAGAAGATAGAAATGAGCTTCCTCCCCGATGTAAAGGTCGTCTGCGAGTCCTGCGGCGGACAGCGTTTCAGTCCCGATACGCTCGCCGTCCGGCTGCGCGGCCGATCGGTTGGCGAAGTGCTCGCGATGAGCGTCGACGAGGCCGTCGAATTCTTCGCCGCGCACCCGTCGATCCATCATGCATTGACCCTGCTCCAGGATGTCGGGCTGGGCTATCTCAGTCTCGGCCAGCAAAGTCCGACGCTCTCGGGCGGCGAGGCGCAGCGCCTCAAACTCGTCACCGAACTCTCCAAGGTGCGTGCGCAGACGCCGGGAGATGCCGCGACGCGTCCCGGACGCGCGGGCGAGAACCGGCACACGCTCTACGTGCTCGACGAGCCGACCGTCGGGCTGCACATGGCGGACGTGGAGAAACTCGTCCGCGTGCTGCACCGACTGGTCGACGCGGGCAACACCGCGGTCGTGATCGAGCACAATCTCGATGTGATCGCCGAAGCAGACTGGATCGTCGACCTCGGTCCCGAGGGTGGCGACGGCGGCGGCGAGGTCGTATTTCAGGGCACGCCCGAAGCGGCGGCCGGGCAAGACACCCACACCGCGCGGGTGCTCTCCGAATTTCTTTCAGAAAGAGGCATCCCGAAGTGAAAACGCTGGCTCTACTCGTCTCGCTCCTCGCCGCCACGCCGCTCGCCCTCGCCCAGGAGGAACTCGCTCCCGATGTGCTCGTCCGCAAGATGACCGACGAAGTGCTGGAGTCGATCCGCCGGGACAAGGCCCTGCAGGCGGGCGACCGCGACCGGGCCGTCGCGCTCGCCGAAGAAAAGGTACTGCCGCTCATCGACTTCCGCCAGATGACACGCCTTGCAGCCGGAATGCTCTGGCGCGATGCGACAGAAGCGCAACGCGAGCGCCTGACCGCCGAGTTCCGTGCGATGCTGATCCGCACCTACTCCAAGGCGATCGACGTCTACCGCGGCCAGACGATGCGCGTCCTGCCGACGCGCCTGCGCCCCGATTCGTCGGAGGCCACGGTGCGCAACCAGTACCTCAGGCCCGGCAAGCCTCCGGTATCGATCGACTACCGCATGGCGAGGACGCCGAGCGGATGGAAGATCATCGACATCACGGTCGAGGGCATCAGCCTGGCGCTCACCTACCGAACGGAATTCAACGAAGAAGTGCGCCGTTCGGGCATCGACGGCTTGCTGCAACGCATGCACGACAAGAACGCAGGGCGCTAGCGCTGCGCATGGAAGCGACCGAATCGCGTCGCAAACCCCGTCGGCGAGCCGGAATCAGGACCCCCGGTAACGATTCGCGCTTTCAGGTACAATCACGCCAAGGCTAAGAAAGCGCCACATCCGGTTAGCGCCCCAGCCCCTCCGCCGCCCACCCTGGGCGATCACGGAACAGAGTGGTAACCCCATCTGCCTGAACCGGTTTGGAAGACAGCGTCTTCCCAGGCCGATCCTCATCAGGAGATATGTCATCGAAACGTCGTTCTCGACGCTTGGCTTGTCGGATGCGCTGCTACGCGCCGTCACCGAGCAAGGCTACACCGAACCCACACCCATCCAGACACAAGCGATCCCGGTCATTCTCGCGGGGCGCGACCTGTTCGGCGCCGCGCAGACGGGTACCGGCAAGACCGCCGGATTCACCCTGCCGATGCTGCAATTGCTGATGGCGCGCACGCCCGAGGGCACTGCGCAGCGCCGCCGCCCGATCCGCATCCTCGTCCTCACTCCGACACGCGAACTCGCGGCGCAGGTCGAGGAAAGCATCAAGACCTACGGCAAGTACCTGCCGATCAATTCGACCGTGATCTACGGCGGTGTGGGCATCCAGCCGCAGATCGACGCACTGCGCGCCGGCGTCGACATCCTCGTCGCGACTCCCGGGCGGCTGCTCGACCACGCGCAGCAAGGGACGCTCGATCTGAAGAGCGTCGAGATCCTGGTGCTCGATGAAGCCGATCGGATGCTCGACATGGGCTTCATCCACGACATCCGCAAAGTGCTCGCGCTGCTTCCCGCGCAGCGCCAGAACCTGCTCTTTTCGGCGACCTTTTCGGACGACATTCGCAAACTGGCGGGAGCTTTCCTGCGCAATCCCGCCACCGTCGATGTCGCACGGCGCAACACGCCCGCCGAATTGGTTGCGCAGGTCGCGCACCCGGTCGATCAGGTGAGGAAGCGCGAACTGCTCGCGCACCTGGTGAAGAGCAATGACTGGCACCAGGTCCTCGTCTTCGTGCGCACCAAGCACGGCGCCAACCGCCTCGCCGAACAGCTGAACCGCGCCGGCGTGGAGTCGTTGCCGATCCACGGCAACAAGAGCCAGAACGCACGCACCCGGGCGCTCGCCCAGTTCAAGGACGGCAGCCTGCGCGTGCTGGTCGCGACCGACATCGCCGCGCGCGGGCTCGACATCGAAGCGCTGCCGCACGTGGTGAACTACGACTTGCCGCATGTGCCCGAGGACTATGTGCACCGCATCGGTCGCACCGGCCGCGCCGGTAGCGAAGGCGAGGCGATCACCTTCGTCAGCGCCGAGGAGAGGCCGCTCCTGTCCGCGATCGAACGACTCATCAACAAGACCGTCGCGCAGCGCGTCGTCGCCGGTTTCGAACCGGGCAGCGCGCCCGTGCGCGATCCCCATGACACGCCCGAACATCGCGAGCAGCGCGATCAGCCGCGTCGCGGCCCGCGGCGGCGCTCGAACGGCGGCGCGCCGCGCGGCAACCCCGCACGCGGTTTCCAGCGCGACGCCACCTCGCTGCCACCGCTGTCGGCACAGTCGCCCGCGGGATCGCAGCATGAAGAAGCCGGCGACGGCCAGAACGAAATGCTGCGCATCGCTGCGGAGAACGGTCGGCGCAACGGCCAGCGCAGCGGGCCGCGCGACGCGCGGGGGAATCCGCGCCGCGGTGGCGAGCGACGTGCACAGGGTGGCGGACAGCGACCGGCGAGTTCCCGGCAACGCCCGGATGCCCGCGGACCCGCGCGACACCAGGGCCCGCGCGGACCGCAGCAGAATTTCGCGCGTCCGCAGCCGTTGCGCGGCACGGTCGATCGCGACGAGCGCGAAGCGCAGATCCGCGAAGCGCGCATGCGCCTGGCGGAGGAGCGCAATGCCAACCCGGCCGCCTATGCTGCCGAAATCAGAGCCGCGAAAGCGCGCGCCGAGCCCAAACAGCCGGTGCAGGAGGAACGGCCGCGCTCGAAGCAGGTTCCGGTCCTGTTCGCGCGTCCGCGCCGCATCATCGAGTAATCCCCAGTGCCATGCGCGAACCAACGCCGCGGACCATTCACCTCAAGGATTACGCACCTCCCGCTTACCTGATCGAGCGCGTCGAGCTCGAGGTCGAACTGCGCGAGTCGGACGCGTTGGTCACGGCCAAGCTCGCCGTGCGCCGCAATCCATCCGCATCGCGACCGGATGCGCCGCTGGAACTCGACGGTGACGAACTGGAACTCGTCTCGATATCGCTCGATGGCGTACCGCTCGACGCGCACCGCTACCGTGTCAGCCCCGAACGGCTGACGATCGCGCAGGTCCCGACGGCCTTCGCCCTCGAGACGGTATCGCGCATCGTTCCGCAGAACAACACCAAGCTCGAAGGCCTGTACGCGACCGAGAGCGGTTTCGTCACGCAGTGCGAGGCCGAGGGATTCCGGCGCATCACCTGGTTCGTCGACCGTCCCGACAATCTCGCGCGCTATACGACCACGATACGCGCCGACCGGGAGCGGTATCCGGTACTGCTCTCGAATGGCAACCTCGTCGCGCGGGGCGACGAGGACACGGGACGCCACTGGGCGCGCTTCGAGGACCCTTTCCCCAAGCCTTCGTACCTGTTTGCGCTGGTGGCGGCGAAGCTCGACGTCCTCGAGGACCGCTGCGTGGCGCGTTCCGGCAAGGACAAGCGGCTGTATATCTACGTCGAACCCGGCAAACTGGACCAGGCCGGCTGGGCGATGGACTGCCTCAAACGCGCGATCCGCTGGGACGAGGAACGATTCGGCCTGGAACTCGATCTCGACGACTACAAGATCGTCGCGGTGGGCGACTTCAACTCGGGCGCGATGGAAAACAAGGGCCTCAACATCTTCAACACGAAGTACGTGCTCGCCCGGCCCGACACCGCGACCGACCTCGACTATCAGAACATCGACCGCGTCGTCGCACACGAGTACTTCCACAACTGGACCGGTGACCGCGTCACCTGCCGCGACTGGTTTCAGCTCTCGCTCAAGGAAGGACTCACCGTCTACCGGGACCAGGAGTACGGTGCCGACACCTACTCGCGCGCGGTGACGCGTATCCAGGAAGTGCGCATGCTGCGCGCCGCGCAGTTTCCCGAGGACGCCGGACCGATGAAGCATCCGGTCCGCCCGCAGTCGTACATGGAAATCCGCAACTTCTACACCCTGACGGTGTACGAAAAGGGCGCCGAGGTGGTGCGCATGCAGGCGACCCTGCTCGGGCGCGCGGGTTTTCGCAAGGGCATGGATCTGTACTTCGAGCGCCACGACGGACAGGCCGTGACCTGCGACGATTTCGTGCAGGCGATGCAGGACGCCGCGGGCACCGCTTCGGGGATCGACCTCACGCAGTTCAGGCGCTGGTACGATATCGCCGGCACTCCGGTGCTCGACTGCACGGGCGAGTACGACGCCGCGCAAAAGACCTTCGCGCTGACGGTACGCCAGTCGATGGAGCCGCCCTTCCACATCCCGTTCGCGGTGAAGATCGGCGCCGAAGAGCGCCTGCTCGCGGTGACGCAGCGCGAAGAGCGCTTCCAGTTCGACGGGGTCGCCGAACGTCCCGTGCCCTCGCTGCTGCGCGGCTTCTCCGCGCCGGTGATCGTCAACTATTCCTACGGCGAAGCCGATCTCGTGCACCTGCTCGCCCACGACGATGATTCATTCAACCGCTGGGAAGCGGGACAGCGACTCGCCGGCGACCTGATCCTCGCCAAAGGCGGCGCCGCCTCGCCCGCCTTCATCGATGCGCTGCGCCGCGTGCTCGAGACCAGCGCCGCCGATCCGGCCTTCGCCGCGGAAGTGCTCAGCCTGCCCACCGAGAGCTCGCTCGCCGAACAGATGGCAATCGTCGATCCCGACGCACTGCACGCGGCGCGCAACCGCCTTCGCCTCACCGTCGCCGGCGCATTGAAGGATCTCCTGTTCGACACCTATCGTCGCAATGCGATCACCGGCGACTACGCACCGGATGTGGCCTCGATCGGCAAACGCGCACTGCGCAACGCCTGCCTCGGCTATCTCATGGAAATCGCGGGCACCGACCTGCGCGAGCTGTGCTACAAGCAGTACGCCCAGTCGGACAACATGACCGAATCATTCGCCGCGCTGGGATTTCTCGCCAACTGCGACTGCGTCGAACGCGACAACGCGCTCGCATCCTTCTACGCCCAGTGGAAGAACGAACCGCTGGTGGTCGACAAGTGGCTCGCCGTGCAGGCGGGCTCGCGCCTGCCCGACACCGTCGCCCGCGTCCAGGCGCTGCTCGCGCACCCGGCCTTCGACCTCCGGGTGCCGAACAAGGTGTACGCGCTGATCCGCGGCTTCTCGGCGAATCACCTGCGCTTTCACGCCGCCGACGGCTCGGGCTACGCCTTCCTCGCCGACCGGGTGATCGAACTCAATCGACTCAACCCGCAGGTCGCCGCACGCATCGCGCGCGGCTTCGATCGGTGGAGGAGATTCGATGCCGGGCGACAGGCGCATGCGCGCGCGGCGCTCGAGCGCATCCGCGACAGCGCGGGACTGTCGAAGGATGTCGCGGAAATCGTGGGCAAGACGCTGGGGTGATGGAACGGACAGCTTCTTGCTGCTGGCGCTTCTCCACACGCCTCGCTGGTTCAGGTTTTAAACCAATCTCCCCATTTTGATCATCTGCGCTTCGCGCAGATGATCAAAATGGGGAGACCTATGAAACCCAAAAAAGCGAGCCCGTCATTTCGTCACTGACCGCGCGAAACGAAGCCCCTGTTCACCCCTCCGCCCGCGCAATCCTCCGCCTCACATGACGCGCCCCGAGCGCCACCAGCACCGCCACCACCGGGATCGAAATCCCCACCACCAGCTCCACGTTGATCGCGTACCCCGCGGCGAGCACCGCCTTCGCGCCATAGCCGAGCAGGCCGACCACGTAGTAGGTGATCGCCGCGACCGACAGGCCTTCGACCGTTTCCTGCAGGCGCAGCTGCAACCGCGCGCGCCGCTCCATCGAACCCAGCAGCTGCTGGTTCTGCCGCTCGCGCGCGACGCCGACCCGCGTGGCGAGCAGGCTGCTCACCTGCGAGACGCGCTCCGAGAGTTCGAGCAGCCGCCGCGCGGCCGAATCGCAGGTCGCCATCGCCGGTGCGAGGCGCCGCGACATGAATTCGGCCACGGTCTGCGTCCCCGGCAGGCGGCGCTCGCGCAATTCTCCGATCCTGCTGTTCACCAGATCGTAGTAGGCGCGCGTCGCGCCGAAGCGGTAGCGCGACTCGCCGATCGCGCTCTCCACCTGCGCCGCGAGCCGCGTCAGTTGCTCGAGCAGATCCTCGTCGCCGCCCTCGCCCTGGGCGAGCGCGCTCGCGATGCGCGCGACCTCGCGCTCCATCCCGAGCAGGCGCGGCGCGCTGTCGCGCGCGATCGGCAGCGCGAGCAACGCCAGCATGCGGTAGGTCTCGATTTCAAACAACCGCTGCAGGCTGCGGCCCGCCTGATAGCGCGAGAGCTCGCGGTCGAATACCAGCACGCGGCCAAAGCCGTCGGCGTGCACGCGAAAATCGGTGAACGCCGCCGCGGCGCCGTCGCCGATCGACGAACCGATCACGTAGTTGCCCTCGAAGGCGGCGGCGATCTCGGAGGCGCCGGGCATCGGCTTGCCCCGCTCGATCATCTCGGCATGCACCGCGGTCAGGGTCTTGCCCGGAATCGCCGCGAGCCAGTCTCCGGGTACCGCGCGAATCGCCGGATCGGCGAAGCGCCCGGGATCGGCACCCTGACGGAAGAACGCGTAGGCGGAGAATTCGGCGTGGCGCTCCCAGCGCAGCC
>JAOUFA010000547.1 GCA_029858545.1 Betaproteobacteria bacterium | reverse complement strand
GAGGGAAGGCGTGCCGCGAAACCGCTAGCGCGTGATCAGTCCGCGCGGCCCCACGGTGGGCCGATCGGGTGCGGTCCGGGTGACCTGAACGGGCGCCTGGTAGATTTCGACGCGCTTGTCGTACAGCGGGATGGTCGTTCCGTTCAATCGGTTTTCGAACAGCAGCTCCAGATCGACGTCGGCAATCACGATCTGCTCGGTGTTGGCGATGCCTTCGGCGGCGATGCCGTCGCGCGAGAACGGGAAGTCCGACGGGGTGAGTATGCTCGCCTGTCCGTAGTGCAGGCCGAGTCCCTCCTCGGCGAGCGCGCCCACGGTGCTCGCCATGGCGACGTAGACCTGGTTCTCGATGGCACGCGCATGACAGCAGTAGCGCACCCGCCAGAATCCCTGTCGATCGTCGGTGCTCGAAGGAACGAACAGGATATCGGCTCCCGCATCGCAGACCATCCGCGCGAGCTCCGGAAACTCGGCGTCGTAGCAGACCAGGATCGCGATGTCGCCGAATTCAGTCTCGAAAAGATTGAGTTCATGCCCGGAACTCGTCTCCCAGCGCTCGCGCTCCCAGCGGGTACGGTGGATCTTGTCCTGGGTGTAGATCTCGCCGTGCGGCGAAAAGAGGAACGCGGTATTGAACAACTCCCCGTCGCGCAGGATTGGATGGCTGCCGCCGATGAGGTAATAGCCGTGGCGCATCGCGTGTTCGCGCATCAGCGCCTTGTACTGATCAGTGAAACTGTCGAGTGCGCGCACCGCGAGACGAACCTCCTGCCTGGGCAGGATCGACATCAGTTGCGTCGTGAATATTTCCGGCAGCAGGACGAATTGCGGTTTGTAGTCGCCCGCCGCGCTCAGCACGTAGTGGACCTGACGTTCGAAATCGTTCCACCCCGTGATCGGGCGCAGCATGTACTGAATCGCGGCAATGCGTGCTTTCAAAGGATCGGACCCTCCGGAATGACGGTCGGTTTGTCGGCTTTGACGCGGTCGTTCAGCCAGACGATGATGGTGGCGTTGCCGACGGACTCCTCGTCGGAGGGCAGATAGCCATGGACCACGCCGCAGTACTGGAAACCTTCGCGCAACTGGAACCGGAGAACCGGGTCCGGCAAATCCCCCCAGATCACCTTCATGGCATAGGATTCGGGCGACATTTGCGTGGCGTAGCGGTAATAGTTGGGCATCCGGCCGCAGGCCATGATGCGGCGCAGATTCATCGCGCGGCACAGCCGCCGCCTCGCCTGGTAGAGCTTCGTGCCGATGCCGTGCCGTCGCATCGTCGGGTCGGCGAACACCTCGGCGCCATAAAGCGTGCGGCCGCTCGGATCGTGGGTATCGAAGCTGCCGTCTCCGGTAACCTCTTTCCAGGTATGTTGCGTCCCGTAGTCGTCCCAGCGCACGATCAGCGAACTCGCCACGCCGACGACCCGCTCGCCGATGCAGCAGACGACCTGACCCTGGGGAAAGACGGCGAGCTGGCGCTCGAGCTGATCCTGGCGCCAACCGCCGATCTTCGGGTAGACCAGCGTCTGAAGACCCATGATTTGCGGGATGTCCGCAGGGCGAGTGTGCCGAACGATTGCCGCGCTATCCATGCGCGCATTCTAACCCGGGAAGTCGCGTCCACCCGCCGCGGCCAGGGCGCGCGCACGGCACGCAGCTCATCGCGGCGAGTGCAGGCCGACGCGTCGCGCTAGACGCGCACGAACGACGTTGCCTGGCACTTGGGGCAGGGCGGAACATAGCCCGCCCGCGCAAGTTCGATCCGTTCGTGGCACGCCTGACATTCGAAGGCGCCGCCGTGCGTCATTTCTCCTGTGGCGTAGGTTTGATGCTCGAGCTTCTGGCCGACCTTCTCCAGCCAGCCTCCCAAAGAGGTCGCCGCCTGACCGAGAAAGACGCTGCCCCGGTCGCGCCAGACGCTGAACAGGTCGGCGCTCTTCTCCGAAAAAGCCTCCCACTTCGGGCCGAGCCGTTCGGCCGTGACGGCCATGTCCTTCCTCAGTGCGGTGACCGCTTTGGCGACCGCGGCGCTCGTGAACGTGCCCGCGGACCTGAGCTTTTCGGCGCCGGCTTCGACCGCCTGGTGTACCGTGTCCGCGTTCACCTTCTGACGAACGTTGCCGAGCGCATCCTTCACGTACTGGCGCAGCTTTTCGTACGCGGCGACCTCTTCTTCGCGCGACTTGTCGCCGGAATCAACGGGCTTTTGCTGGTCGGTCATGATTTCCTCCGTTGTGCGCGTGTCTTCGGATCGACGTCCCGGGTTCCGCGCGTGCGGGGCGGTTCGCCAGCTTGCCGAAGCATTCTAGCGCGCAACGCCTACAGCCGCCCGCCC
>JAOUFA010000546.1 GCA_029858545.1 Betaproteobacteria bacterium | reverse complement strand
CAGTGGGCGCCTGTGCCGACGAACCGGGTCCGGACATGCGGGCGCCCGATGCCTATGAAGCGGCGAAGGCGGGCAAGCTGATGCTCGTGGACATCCGTACGCCGGAGGAGTGGCGCGAGACCGGCGTCGCGCAGGGCATCACGCGAATCAACATGCTCGACCCGCGCTTCGAGGGAAAGTTGCGCGCCGCGCTTCGCGGCGACAAGGCGGCGCCGGTCGCGCTCATCTGCCGCACCGGCAACCGTTCCACCGCGGTGCAGAAGTGGCTGCGCGAGCAGGGCTACAGCAGTGTCTACAACATCAGGGAAGGAATGGCCGGCAGCCGTGCCGGCCCGGGCTGGATCGCGCGCGGCCTGCCGATGGAGCCCTGCCGCAACTGTTGAGCGGTCCGCGCGGGCGAGTCGATGCCGCCTGCGGCAGCGTTCCCCGCAGCTCCCGGTTGCGCAGCGCGGGCCGCAGCGCGGCGGGTTTGATGCAGGTTAATGCTCTCGGCAGCGAAGAGCGTAGCGTCACCCGACCTGGATTATGTGGATCGGTTTCGGTCTCGATGCGCCGGCACGAGAGCGCTCTCGTGCCACGCAGCGGCGCTTCGGGAGGCTTCGCGCAAAGGAGGTCACATCATGCGAAATCGCGGCGCCATCACTTTCGCCATGCTCGGCCTTGGAACCCTCGCCGCCCTGCTCGCCCTTGGCTGGGCGAACCTGGCGCTCGCGCAGGGCGGCCCGCCGAACCGGGATGTGCGCGTGGTCAACACGCCCGCAGAGCCGGTACCGGTGAAGAGTGCGGCGCGCAAACCGTGGCAGGCGAGCCTGCAGCTCGACCTGGCGGAGGGTGAGTCGTCCCGGCTGGTCAGCCTGCCGGCGCCCTCGACGGGCAAGCGCATCGTGATCGAATGGGGATCGGCGCAGCTGCTCGTGCTCCGCAGCCAGGTGCCGTACATCCAGTTCATCGTCTCGATGACCGGGAACGACCCTTCGGTGGGCCATGGGTTCGCGCTGACCAATGTCGGCGCCTACAGCGAAGGCCAGTACGTCTGGCAGTCTTCGCACATGCTGCGTCTCACTGCCGCGCAAGGCATGGTGCGCGTGCTGCGCGCGGGAGGTTCCAACGGGCCGTTTTTCGCCAGCCTGTCGCTGGCGGGCTATGAGGAGGACAACGAATAGCGCGCGCCGCACCGCCTGGATGCTTTCGTTCGGACTCGTGATCTGCCGGGACGACCGGCCGTGGCGAAGCCGTGGACACCGAGAACGTCAACCAACATCTCGATAGGGAGGAAACATGAGATACGCGAACGCCTCAGCAATCAAATCCCTTGTCGTGGCGACCCTGTGTCTGTGTCTGCTTCCGTCGGCGGCCATGGCGGACACCAAGCGGTACAACTGCGGTGACCGTCACAGACATACCTTGCAGAGGGCAATCGATGCGCTGGACCCGGGAGATACGCTGATTGTGCGCGGCACCTGCTATGAGAACGTGATGATCGGCGAGCGTCACCGCAATATCGTCATCGACGGACAGGGTGCGGCGGTCATCGACGGCAGCGGCAATCCGAATGCGGCGACGGTCAGCGTGCGCGGCCGGAGTGTCGCCATCAAAGGCTTTACGATCATCGGCGGCCGCCATGGCGTGCAGTACGCCAACGGCGGAACCGGCCTGGTGGACGGCAACCAGATCCGGTATGCGGCAAATCACGGCGTCGGCGTGTTCAACAACAGCTTCGCCACGATCGTGAACAATACGATCGAGCAGAGCGGCGTCAACGGAATCTGCATCTGCGAGCATTCAGCCTCCGATATCGGCTTTCGCGGCGATTTCGCCACGCAGGCGAGCCCCAATGTCGTTCGCCACAACGGGGGCAACGGTATCCTTGTTGCGGACGCTTCCTATGCCGAGATAGAGAGCAACCAGATCAACAATAACGCCGGCACCGGCATTCTCGTCGAGAACAGCGCTTCCGCGAAGATCGGGTTTCAGTCCGGCCCCGCGGGAACCTTCGCGAGTGCGAATACGATCGAATTCAACGGCAATCGCGGCATCATCGTGGCGCGGTCGTCGAGCGCCCGGATCGTGGAAAATTTGATCCGCAACAACACGATCGACGGCGTCGCAGTCGTTAGGGCGTCGAGTGCCGACATATCGGCGAACGCGATCGACGGCAATTCGCGGCACGGGATCCTGGTGATCCACAGTTCCGGCGTCAATGTCGGCAACGATGCGGGCCTCACCCCGCAGGATCAGCCCAACAACACGGTCACGAACAACGGCGGCTTCGGCATCGCGTGCCTGATCAATTCCTCGGCGGACGGGCGTCTGGGAGGCCTGAACGGAGCTAGCGGCGCGA
>JAOUFA010000114.1 GCA_029858545.1 Betaproteobacteria bacterium | reverse complement strand
TCGTCGAATTGGCGGTGGTGCTGGTGATCGTCGGCCTGCTCATTTCGGGCGCGCTCTTTGCGCTGCTGGCGCAGGTCGAGCAGCGCGAACGCGACGAAACGCAGCGCCGGCTCGACGCGGCGAGTGAGTTGCTGATCGCCTATGCACTGGTCAACAGGCGGCTGCCCTGCCCGGCGTCGGGCGCCGCGGGCGGCGACGAATCGGTCGTGATTCCGGTTGCAGGCGGAGTGTGCACGAATCCCTACAACGGCTTCCTGCCCGGAAGGACGATCGGTTTTCAACCGGTCGATTCGCAAGGGTACGCGCTTGATGCCTGGGGTAACCGATTGCGTTACGCGGTGTCGGCCACCGCCTGGGGGTCGTTTCCCTTTGCGCGTTATACCAAGCGGCATGTTCCCGACGTTCCGGGGGCGACCTGGAATATCGATACCACGCCCGGCGATCTCGTCGTGTGCAGCGCGGGCATCGCCGGGCTCCAGGCCGCGGGTACCGCCTGCGCCGGGGGAGCCGCGGTGACCAATACGAGCACGGTGGTGCTGCTGGTCTTCTCGACCGGCAAGTCCGGGGCGCTCGGCCCGCCGGCGGCGAACAGCAACGAAGCCGAGAATCTCGACGGCGACGTGCTATTTGTTTCGGGTGGCCAGTTCAACCATCAGCTCGTCTGGTTGCCGGTGTCGGTGCTCTATAGCCGCATGATCGCCGCCGCGGTGTTGCCCTGAGATGGCCGGCACGATGCCTGCGAGGCTGAATTCCGCCGCCACCCTCGCGCGCTTCGCGCTCGTCGAGGCGCGCCGCAGCGGCCTGCCCTGGCTCGCGGTGGCGGCGCTTGCGGCGGCAATAGCCTTGGCCGGATTTCTCTCGCAGCTTGCGTTGACCGAGAGTCTCTCGCTGCAGGTGTCGGTGGTCGCCGCGCTGCTGCGCGCCGGCGCGGTGTTCGTGATTGCATCGCATGTCGCCGCGAGCACGCTGCGCGAGGCGAACGACAAGGGGATCGAGCTGGCGCTGTCGATGCCGCTGTCGCGTTCGGCCTATTACCTCGGCAGGCTGGCCGGATTCGCCGCGCTCGGTGCTGCGCTCGCGGCGGTGTTTTCGCTGCCGCTCCTGCTGTGGTGCGCGCCGTACGCGGTGCTGTGCTGGGGAGTTTCGCTCGCCGCCGAGACGGTGTTGATGGCCGCGGCGGCGCTGTTCTTTTCCTCGGCGCTCGCGCAACTCGCGCCGGCGCTCGCGGCGAGCGTCGGGCTGTATCTCCTTGGGCGCGCGATCGGCGCGATTCAGGCGATCGCGAGCGGACCGCTCGCGGCCGATTCGGCCGCGCAGCAGGCGGTACGGCGTTCGCTCGATGCGGTCGCACTGCTCGTGCCGCGTCTCGATCTCGCCACGCGCAGCGAGTGGTTGCTGTACGCGGCACCGGGCGCGGGAGACTGGCTGCGCGGGGTCGCGCCGCTCGTCGTCTATGCGGCGCTGCTTGCTGCAGCGGGATTGTTCGACTTTCACCGGCGCAACCTGTGACGCGCGACCACAGAGCGATCGCGGAAATACCGTGGCCGGTGTGGATCGCGCTGGCGCTGTGCCTTGTCTTGCAGTTCGCCTGGCGCGCGACCGGCCCCGCGCCGTCCGCCGAGGATTTGCCGAGCGCGCCGCGCGGCGGCATGCTGCGGTTGGCGAGCTTCGGAGAGCCCGCCGCCGCGGCGCGCCTCGCGATGCTTTACGTGCAAGCCTTCGACCTGCACGCGAACAATTCGCTTGCCTACCGGCGGCTCGACTATGCGCGCCTCGTCGCCTGGCTCGGCGCGATTCTGGACGCCGACCCGAGAAGCGAATATCCGCTCTTCGCCGCGGCGCGCGTCTATGCCGAAGTGCCCGACGAGGGCCGCGCGAGACTCGCGCTCGAGTTCATTTACGAAGAGTTCTCAAAGGACCCGAACCGGCGCTGGCCCTGGCTCACGCATGCCGCGCTGCTCGCCAGGCACCGCCTCAAAGACCTGCCGCTTGCGCTGCGCTACGCTTCGGCGATCGAGCAGCGGACTACCTCGGACGCCGTACCGCTCTGGGCACGGCAGATGAAGATCTTCATTCTGGAGGATATGAACGAGCTGGAGGCCGCCAAGATCCTGCTCGGGGGCCTGCTGGCCGCCGGTCGTATCGCGGACCCGGCCGAGCGGCGCTTTCTGCAGGGGCGGCTGGATCAACTGGAACGGCGCCTGCGCGGCGGCAAGGAAAAGTGAGACCGGCATTTCCCATATGCGCCACCCATGGGTTATGATTTCCGCATCGTCGAGGAGAAAACCGGTGGCTCCGTGTCCGCGATGCAGTGAGTTCTGCGCACCACAAGCCAAGAGGGAGCGAATAATGAAAAGAGTCCAAGAGGGCTTTACCCTGGTCGAAATCGCGATCGTGCTGGTGATCATCGGATTGCTGCTCGGCGGAATTCTCAAGGGGCAGGAAATGATCGTGCAGGCGCGGATCAAGAACGCGATCGCCGATTTCTCCGGGATTTCGGTTGCCTACCACGGCTATCTGGATCGCTATCGGGCGATCCCTGGGGATGACAAGGGCGCCGGGCGCTGGTCTGGGGCTGTGCCAGGGAACGGCGACGGCGTGCTGACCGGCAAGTACAACGCACCGACCGCCGCCACCGAGCCCGAGTCGCGGCTGTGGTGGTCGCACCTGCGCTACGCCGGCTTCATCGCCGGCGCGGGCACGAGCACCGACCAGCCGAGCAACGCCTTCGCCGGTCGTATCGGCGTGCAGACGGGCGACGACGCCGCGACGATTGGCCCGGTCCTCGCGACGGTTGCGCCGCCGGTCACCGGTTTCTCGACGTTGATTCTTTGCTCGGCGAACATTCCCGACAAGGTTGCGGCGGCGATCGATGCGCAGATCGACGACGCGACACACAATACCGGTTCGGTGCGCGCGCAAGTGCAAACCAGCCCCAACCCGGCCGTCAAGGCGGCGCTCGATCCCGCCGCGGATAAGTACGTCGAAGACGGCGCGGCGCAATATACCGTCTGCCGCTCGCCGATCTAGCGGCGGACAAGTTCGGGCGGGCGCGGCGCGCTCGCACCGGGGTTGCTCAGCCCTGCAGAAGCTTCAGTTCGGCGATCGCGAGAGCCTCGGGAACGCCCAGCAGCACCACCACATCGCCCGCCTCGAGCGCTCGCGTCTCCTCCGGAGTCAGGTTGCGTGCCGCAGATGGGCGGCGCACCGACCGCAACTGAACACCAAGAGATTCCAGGTCGAGTTCCCCGAGTGACCGGCCGATCGCACGCGCCCCGGCAGGCAGCGTCACGCCGTGCAGGCGCGGCTCGGTGGCTTCGCTCGCCGTCTCGTCGCTCGAGCCATGAAACAACCCGCGCAATAACCCGTACTGTGCATCGCGCACCTGGCGCACGCGCCGCATCACGCGCGCGAGCGGCACGCCGACCCATACCAGGGTGTGCGAAGCGAGCATCACGCCCGACTCGAAGGCTTCGGGCACCACTTCCGATGCGCCGGCGGCCGAAAGTCTTTCGATATCCTTCTCTTCACGGGCGCGCACGATCACCGGCACCGCCGGGTGGATGGCATGGATGTGTGCGAGGGCCCTCAGCGCCGCCGGAACCTCGGCGAAGGTGATCGCCACGGCCGCCGCGCGCGCGACCCCTGCCGCGACGAGCGCCTCGCGCCGGATGCCGTCGGCAAACACCACCGTGTCACCGGCGAGCGCCGCTTCGCGCACGCGCTCCGGATCGAGGTCGAGCGCAACGTAAGGCACGCCCTCGCTTTGCAGCAGGCGCGCGAGCCGCTGGCCGTTGCGCCCATAGCCGAGGATCACCACGTGGCGCTCGGCGGCGAGTGAGCGCGTCGCAATGCGGTGCAGATCGAGCGAACGCTGCATCCATTCGGAGCGCGCGAGGCGCAGCACGATGCGGTCGCTCGCGTCGATCAGGAAGGGCGACGCGAGCATCGAGAGGACGGTGGCGGCGAGCAGCGTTTGCTGCATCGCGGCGGAGACGACCTCCGCGCCGAACGCCTGCGCGAGCAGCACGAAGCCGAACTCGCCGCCCTGCGCAAGCGCGAGCCCGATGCGCAGCGCGGTACCCGGTTGTGCACCGAAGGCGCGCGCGAGCAGGCCGATGAGGGCGAACTTCGTACCCATCAGAAGCGCGAGAGCCCCAAGCACGGCCCAGAGTTCGGTCAGCACGAGCGGCAGGTTGAGGGTCATGCCCACGGTAACAAAGAACAGCCCGAGCAGCACGTCGCGAAACGGCTTGATATCGGCCTCCACCTGATAGCGGTATTCGGTCTCGGAGAGGAGCATGCCGGCGAGAAAGGCGCCGAGCGCGTACGACAGGCCGGCGATTCCGGTGACGAAGGCTAGCGCGAGGGTGATGAGCAGTACGTTCAGTACGAATAGCTCCGTCGAGCGTCGCCTCGCGACCGCACCGAACCACAGCCGCATCAGTCTGGGTCCGGCGAGCAGCAGCACCGCGAGTACGATCGCCGCCTTGGCGAGCGCGGCGGCGATCGCGAGGCCGATTTCGCCCGCCGGCTGGCCGAGCGCGGGGACCAGGATCAGTAGGGGCACCACCGCCAGGTCCTGAAACAACAGCACACCGATGATGTCGCGCCCGTGAGGCGTGTCGAGCTCGATGCGCTCGGCAAGCAGCCGGCTCACGATTGCGGTGGAGGACATCGCGGCCGCCGCGCCGAGGGCGAGCCCCGCCTGCCAGGGCGCGCCGAGCGCAAGCGCGGCGCCGACGCACAGCACGATGCTTGCCGCCACCTGCGCCAGGCCCAGCCCGAACACCGCGCGGCGCATACCGCGCAGTTTCGGCAGGCTGAACTCCAGACCGATGGAAAACATCAGAAATACGATGCCGAATTCGGCGAGCTGGCGCATGCGCGCGGTGTCGGCAATCAACTCGAGCGCGTGCGGTCCGAGCGCGAGGCCGGCCACCAGATAGCCGATGATCGGCGGCAGGGCGAGGCTGCGCGAGATGGCGACCGCGACGACGCCGGCCGCAAGCAGCGCGAGTACTGGAAGCAGGGAAAATTCCGTCGAGTCCATCGGGTGCCGCGGTGTCAGAGGGGCCTTGGGCTATACTCGGCAGCTATGATAAGCGCCGCGAGAGAATCGGGACAATCTTCCGGACTTCCGATGCCGCCGGGCGGGCGGGTCGCCAATTCCTCGTCGGCGATCGAACTCGCGCGCCGGGTGCTGGAGATCGAGGCCGATGCGGTGCGAGCGCTGATCGGCCGCCTCGACGAGCGCTTCGAGAAGGCGCTCTCGCTGATCCTCGAACGCAGCGGTCGCGTGGTCGTCAGCGGCATCGGCAAGTCGGGCCACATCGCGCGCAAGATCGCCTCGACCCTGGCGAGCACCGGCACGGCGGCGTATTTCGTCCACCCCGCCGAGGCGAGCCACGGCGACCTGGGAATGGTGCTGCCCGAGGACGTGTTCATCGCGATTTCGCATTCCGGTGAAAGCGACGAACTGATCGCGATCGTGCCGCTCGTCAAGCGTCAGGGTGCGAAACTCATCGCGATTACCGGTCGTGCCGATTCGACCCTCGCGCGCGAGGCCGACGTGCACCTCGACGCCGGCGTCGCGCAGGAGGCCTGCCCGCACAATCTCGCGCCGACCGCGAGCACCACCGCGGCGCTCGCGCTGGGCGATGCGCTTGCCGTGGCGCTGCTCGATGCGCGCGGATTCTCGGCCGAGGATTTCGCGCGTTCGCATCCGGGCGGTACGCTCGGCCGGCGTTTGCTCACCCATGTGTCGGACGTGATGCGTCGCGATGCGGCGCTGCCCTCGGTGCCCGATACCGCCTCGCTCAAGGAGGCGGTGCTCGAGATCTCGCGCGGCGGGATGGGCATGACCGCAATCGTCGACGGTGCGCACCGCCTGCGCGGTATCCTCACCGACGGCGACCTGCGCCGCACGTTCGAACGAATCAGCGACTTTTCGCGGGTGAAGGTGATCGACGTGATGACGCACAATCCGCGCACCATTCGCGCCGGGGCGCTTGCCGTCGAGGCGGTGCAGATCATGGAGGAGCGCAAGATCAGCCAGCTCCTCGTGCTCGACGACTCGGGCAGGCTCGTCGGAGCGCTCAACATGCACGATCTGTTCCGCGCCAAGGTGATCTAGTACGGGGACTTACGGACAGCATGTCGCCACCGTCGCCTGAAATCCTGCAGCGCGCGCGACGCGTACGCCTGATGGTGTTCGATGTCGACGGCGTGCTGACCGACGGGGTGTTGTGGTATGGCGCACAGGGCGAGATGTTCAAGGCGTTTCACACGCTCGATGGTCACGGTCTCAAAATGCTCGCCGCGAGCGGTGTGCGCACCGCAATTCTCTCCGGACGCGAATCGCCGGCGGTGGCGCGGCGGGCCGCCGAGCTCGGGGTCGCGCACGTGCTGCAGGGCATCGAAGACAAGGGTCCCGCGCTCGCCGGCCTGCTCACCGAGCTGGGGCTCGCGGCGGCGGACGCCGGCTGCATGGGCGACGATGTCGTCGATCTCCCCATGCTGGGACGCTGCGGCTTTGCCTGCGCGCCGGCAGGGGCACACGGGGAGGTGCTGCGGCGCGTGCATTACGTGAGCGTGGCCCCGGCCGGGCGCGGCGCCGCGCGCGAGGTCTGCGATCTGCTGATGCGTGCTCAGGGGACATTGGCCGGGGCGATCGCCCGCTATGACCCGGGTTCCTGAATCCGTAGCGCGCAATCGGCCGCGCGGCGGCGGGCCGCGACGCGAATCGGGTACACTTGACCCAGGCGACACGCTTTCGCAGCCGCGGCGCCGGCGATTGCCCGAGAAATCCGAGTGAAAATTTCTGCTGCAAGATTGTTTCCACTCGCCTTGATGGGTGCGTTGACCTTGCTCACGTTCTGGCTCGATCGTGTCGTGCGCGAGGAGGTGCGTCATCCGTCGCTGCGCCGTCACGACCCGGACTACATCGTCGAGGGTTTCGCGATCACGAGCTACGACAAGGATGGTCATGCGGAATCCCAGTTGTCGGCGGAAAAGATGCAGCATTATCCGGACGACGACACCACCGAGCTGTTCCGGCCGCGGGTCGTCTATACCCCGGGGAGGCAACCGCGCATCGTGCTCAGCGCGGAGCGCGGCGCGCTCTCGCAGGACGGTGACGAGGTGTTTCTCTACGGCGACGTGCTGCTGGTGCGCGACGCGATGGGCGAGAGCCCGGTGACGCGCGTGCGCAGCGAGTTCCTGCATCTGTTGCGCGACCGCTCGGTGGTGCGTACCGACAGGGAGGTATCGATCGTGGATCCGCGTCGTTCGCTATCCGCGCGCGGCATGGAATACAACAACGAGACCCGCCAATTCAAGTTATTCGATGCGGTGCGCGGCGAATTCGGGCCGGGCATCGCGAGGGACGAAGTGCCATGATGCCTTATCGCCGTGTCTTGCTGTGTGGCTTCGCCGCGGCACTTGCCGCCGGCGCAGCCGTGGCCGAGAAGGCCGACAAGGAGAAGGCCACGCACATTGAAGCCGGGCGCATGAGTGCCGATGATGCACGGCGCCTGAGTATTTTCGAGGGCGACGTGGTATTCAGCAAGGGAACGATGAGCGTGCGCGCTCAGCGTATCGTGATTCGCCAGGATGCCGACGGTTTTCAATACGCGACGGCGACCGGCAGCCCGGTGCACTTCCGACAGAAGACCGATCCGAAGAACGGCCAGCCGGGAGTATGGATCGAGGGCGAGGCTCTGCGCGTGGAAATCGACGGCCGCAACGAAAAGGTCGAAATGCACGAACAGGCTCGCGTGACCCGCGACCAGGACATCCTGAGCGGCGACTACATCCTCTACGATCAGCGCACCGAATTTCTGAACGTGAGCGGCGCGAAGAACGCGGCCGAACCCGGGCGGGTGCAGATCGTGATCCAGCCGCCGGCGGCCTCCGGCAAGACGCCCGAACCCGAACCACAGCCCGAACCGAAATGAACCAGGTCATGAAAGGGAAGGGCGCGGGGCAGCAAGCCGTCGAAGCGGACCGCTCGAGCGTCCTGCGTATGCAGGGACTGCGCAAGCGCTACAAGACGCGTACGGTAGTGCGCGACGTGTCGCTGGAGGTGACAAGCGGCGAGGTGGTCGGGCTGCTCGGACCCAACGGGGCGGGCAAGACGACCTGCTTCTACATGATCGTCGGGCTGGTGGCGGCCGACGGCGGGCAGATCCAGCTCGACGGCAGGGACCTCACGCACCTGCCGATACATCGGCGCGCGAAGCTCGGTATTTCATACCTGCCGCAGGAGAACTCCGTGTTCCGCGGCCTGACCGTGGAAGAGAACATCCAGGCGGTCCTCGAACTGCGCGGCATTGCCGCCGCCGGAATTGAAAAGCGACTCGCGGAACTGCTCGGTGATCTCAATATCGCGCATCTGCGCAAGAACAGCGCGGTCTCCCTCTCCGGTGGCGAACGGAGACGCCTCGAGATCGCGCGTGCCCTCGCCTGCGATCCGGCTTTCATCCTGCTCGACGAGCCCTTCGCCGGCGTCGATCCGATCGCCGTGCTCGATATCCAGCGCATCGTGCGTTTTCTCAAGGATCGCGGCATCGGCGTGCTGATCACCGATCACAATGTGCGCGAAACCCTGGGTATCTGCGATCGCGCCTATATCATCAGCGAGGGTACGGTGCTTGCCTCGGGGCTTCCGGACGAGATCGTGTACAACGACCGGGTGCGCCAGGTGTATCTGGGCGAGAATTTCCGCATGTAGTTCCCGCGCGGATCGCGCCGTGTTCTAGGTTCAATCCATGAAGCCGACCCTGCAGTTCCGGCTCTCTCAGCATCTTGCGTTGACTCCGCAGCTGCAGCAATCGATAAAGCTGCTGCAGCTGTCGACGGTTGACCTCAATCAGGAAGTCGAGAGATTGCTGGCGGACAATCCCGCTCTCGAGCGCGACGAGGGCGATTCATTTGTCGGACCGTTGGGAGCGTCTTCCTCGCCCTCGTCGGCGAACGAGCCCGAGGTCGCGCCCGTTGCCGAGGATTGGGGTATCGATGACGCCGCGTCGTGGCGCGGTCAGGAAGACGATGCCGACGCCGAGCGAAGTTTCTCCGCGCCCGATACGCGGAGCTTGCGCGATCATTTATACGGTCAGTTATCGCTCATTCATCTGGGCGCACATGATCGTGCACTGGTCGCGGCGCTGATCGATTCGCTCGACGACGATGGCTACCTGACGATGAGCCTCGAGGAAGTCGCGGCGATTCTGTCTCCCGGAACCCCGATCGAAGCCGAAGAACTGTCGATCGCACTCAAGCACCTGCAGTGCCTCGAGCCCATCGGCGTCGGCGCGCGCTCGCCCGCCGAATGTCTCGCGCTCCAGCTCCGCGCGCTCGCACCCGATGGCGCGGCGACCGAGCAGGCGCTGATCGTCGCGCTGGAGATTGCCGAGCACCACCTGTTGCTGCTCGCCAACCGGGATTACACGCGCCTGAAGCGCGCCACCGGTGCGAATGACGAGACGCTGCGCGCTGCGCATCAACTGATCCTGCGGCTCAATCCGCGCCCCGGCGCGGCGTTCACGTCGGTCGAGGCGGGTTACGTGGTTCCCGATGTGATCGTGCGCAAGCTGCGCAACGCCTGGCGGGCGAGCCTCAATCCGGAGGCGATGCCGCGGCTTCGCATCAACCGTCTGTATGCCGAACTCGGGCCGCGCTCGCGCGGCACGCTGGGCGGCAAGATCC
>JAOUFA010000545.1 GCA_029858545.1 Betaproteobacteria bacterium | reverse complement strand
GTCACCTTGGCGTTCTCGCCGTTTTGCGTGATCGACGCGGTCATCTGCTCGATCGAGGCCGAGGTTTCCTCGACGCTCGCCGCCTGCTCGCTGGACGCCTGGCTCATCGACTGCGCCGTGGCGCTCACCTCCTCGGAAGCCGACGAAAGCGCGTCGGCGCTCGCGCGCACCTCGCCCACCACCTGCGCAAGCTTTTCGGTCATGTTCTTCATCGCCTGCAGCAGCTGGCCGACCTCATCGCTCGAGGTATCGCGGATGCGGACGGTCAGATCGCCATCCGCCATGCGGTTGGCGACTTCGACCGCCCGGTTCAACGGCGTGACGATGGCGCGCAGCAGCATGATTGTCATCACGATCGCAATCACGATCCCGGCGGTGATGGCGGAAACCACTGTGGTACGGGTCTTGGCGTATTCCTTCGCGGCGTGCTCGCTCTCCTGCTTCGCCACATCGACCTGCAACTGGATCAGGTTCCCGAGTGCATCGCGAACCTTGGCGTAGTCCCCTTTGATGACCTTTTCGTAGACGACCGCCAGTTCCTCGACCTTGGCTTCCTGCATCAGACGAATCGAAGGGCGCAGACCATCCTCGCGATACTTGCCCAGAATCGCAATGAAGGTCTCGGCGAGCTTCTTTTCTTCCGGCGTCAGAAAAGTGGCCATGTAGGCCGCCCACTGCTTGTCGATCACCTCCGCCTGCCCGCGAATGTCCGCCGCCAGCTCCCTGCCGTGTTCGGCGGTCGGCGAGTGCAGGAAGTCGACGATATTGGCCCGGTTTCTCCACAGCGAACGCGCGATGCGGTCCAGCTGCTGGAGAGGCACTGTTCGATCCTCGTAGATGCTGTTCAGCGAGGCATTGGAGTTATTGATGCCGTTCAACCCCAGCGCGCCGATGGCGACGAGCAGGACGCTGAGAAACCCCAGCGTGAGGATCAAACGGAACTTGATGGTCAGCGACTGGAACATGGGGAAATCCTCATTTCTTCATGGAATCGTTAAGTGATACTTACTCTTCGCGCACCGCGAACTTCCGGCAGCTACGCGCAACCGCTATCTCTTGTCGAGCAACCGCTCTTCCATCGCCCGCGCCGAGCGCCCGGCTTCGTGACCCATCGCGCGCTTGACCAGTTCGGGCACATCGAGGATCAGCGCCACCTCGCCGCTGCCGAGGATGGTCGATCCGCCGATTCCCGAGAGCCTCTCGAAGAGCTTGCCGAGCGGCTTGATTACGGTCTGGAATTCGCCCAGCAGTGCATCGACCACCAGTCCGGCCTGCTGGCCGGCATAGTTGACGACCACGATGTTCTCGCGCCGACCCGCCTCGCCGCCTGCGCCGAAGGTGTCGCGCAGCCGCAGCACCGGCAGCACGCCGCCGCGCAGGTTGACGTAGCCGGTGTCGCGGATCTTCGTGCGATCCTCGGCGGAAATCTCCAGGCACTCGACCACCATCTCGAGCGGCACCACGTAGGCCGAGTCGCCGACCCCGACGACGAAACCGTCGATGATTGCGAGCGTCAACGGCAGGCGCAGGCTGATGATCGTGCCGCTGCCAGGCACGCTGTCGATTGCGATGCTGCCGCGCAGCGCCTCGATGTTGCGGCGCACGACATCCATGCCGACGCCGCGCCCCGAAACGCTGGTGATCTGCTCGGCGGTGGAGAATCCCGGCTCCATGATCAGCCGGAAGATGTCGGCTTCGGTGAGCGTCTGGTCGGCGGTGGCGAGGCCGCGCTGGATCGCGCGCTTCAAGATCTTTTCGCGATCGAGCCCGCCGCCGTCGTCCGCGACCTCGATCACGATGCTGCCCGACTCGTGGTAGGCATTGAGCTGCAGGCGCCCGCGCGCCGGCTTGCCGCGTTGCTCGCGAACCGCCGCCGACTCGATGCCGTGATCGAGCGCGTTGCGCACCAGGTGCATCAACGGATCGCTGATCTTCTCGACCATCGACTTGTCGAGTTCGGCCTCGGTACCGCTCATTACCAGCTGCACATCCTTGTGGAGCTCGCGTCCGAGGTCGCGTACCACGCGGTCGAAACGGCTGAAGGTCTCGCCGATCGGCACCATGCGCAGTTGCAACGCGCCGTCGCGCACTTCCTGCACCAGGCGCTCCAGGGTCGATGCCACCTCGGTCATGTCGCTGTCGGCGACGCGCCGCGCGGCGAGGTTCACCCCGGCGCTTGCGATCACCAGTTCGCCCACGAGGGTGATGAGTTCGTCGAGTTTGTCGGCGCGCACGCGCACGAAGCTGCCGTCGGTCGCCCGGCGTTCCTTGACGACGCGCTGCTTGTCGAGCGCCGCGTCGACCAGTTCATTGGTCACCACGCCCCGATCGACGAGAATTTCGCCG
>JAOUFA010000544.1 GCA_029858545.1 Betaproteobacteria bacterium | reverse complement strand
ACGTGCCGGGCGTGGCGCTCGATCGCGGCATGCCCGACGACGTGATCCGCGAACTGAATCTGGACGGGCACAGCGCGGTGGTGGCCCTTACGCACGATCCGAAGCTCGATGACATGGGGCTGATCGAAGCGCTCAAATCGGCCGCGTTCTACATCGGCGCGATCGGCTCGAAGAAGAACAACGACGCGCGCAAGACCCGCCTGCTCGAGTTCGACCTGTCGGACGAAGAGATCGCGCGGCTGCGCGGTCCGGTGGGTCTGTATATCGGTTCGAAGACTCCGCCCGAGATCGCGGTGGCGATTCTCGCCGAGATGACCGCGGCGCGGCATGGTGTCGCAACACCCGACTGGTCGGCGAAGGAGAAGAGCCGATTCGATCCCTCCGCCTGCGCAACCGAGCCGCAGAAGGCCTGAGGGAAGACTCCTTGCATTGCATCGCAAGCACGGCGTGAAGATCGTCGGCCTGCTGCTCGCCGCCGGTGCGGGCTCGCGCTTTGGCTCGGACAAGCTGAACCATGAGCTGCCGCACGGCGTATCGCTCGCAGTACAGGCCGCGCGCCACCTGAAAGCCGCCGTGCCGCGCATCGTCGCGGTGGTGCGGCCCGGCGCGGAGGCGACCGCGCGCAGGCTCGCCGCCGAGGATTGCGAGGTCGTCGTGTGCGAGCGTGCGGAGGAGGGCATGGGGGCGAGTCTCGCCTGCGCGGTCGCGGCGGCGGGCGAAGCCGACGGTTACGTCGTGGCGCTGGCCGATATGCCGTTCGTACGGCCGAGCACGATCGCCGCGGTGCGTGACGCGATTGCCTCGGGAGCGATGCTTGCGGCACCTTATTTCCGCGCCCGGCGCGGCCATCCCGTCGGACTCTCGGGCCGGCTGCGTGCCGAGATGCTCGTCCTGTCCGGAGACGAAGGCGCGCGCAAGATTCTCGTCACGCGGGGAAGCGATCTCGTCAAGCTTCCCGTCGGTGACCCCGGCGTGATTCGCGATATCGACCGGCCCGAAGACCTGGCGCTCGCGCCGCGTGTCTGAATCGCGCGTGCGGGACGGCGCGTTCCGCCGATCGATTGGACCTCCATGCGGCGCATCGAACTGATCATCAACCCTCAAGCCGGGCGCGGCTCGGCGGCGCGGCTCGCGCCAGAGGTCGTGGCGCAATTGCGCGCGTACGGAATCCAATGCGCGACCCGCTACACGCGCGCGCCGAAGGAGGCCACCACCCTGGTAGTGGAGGCGCTGCGCGGCGGCGCCGAGTGCGTCGCGATCGCCGGCGGCGACGGCACGCTGAACGAGGCGGTAAACGGCTACCTGGGCAACGCGCGCGATACGCAGGCGCTCGCCTGTATCCCGATCGGCAGCGGCAACGACTTCGCGAAGATGCTCGGTGTCGGCGGCGACTGGCGGCGCGCCTGCGAAGCCATCGCCGCGGGCCGGTACCGGCGGGTCGATGCCGGGATCTGCAACGGGCATTACTTCGCCAACGGCATCGGCGCGGGGTTCGATGCGCAGGTCGCGCTCGAGGCGAAGAGCGTGCGCTGGCTGCGCGGCAACGCGATCTACGCCGCGGCGCTCGCGCGCACGCTGATGCTGCGCCATACGACGCCGCCGGCGCGCCTGACGCACGATGGCGGAGTGATGGAGGGTCGCGTGACCCTGGTCGCGGCGGCGAATGGGAGTTGCTATGGCGGTGCCTTTCGCATGGCGCCCGAGGCCGACATCGCCGACGGACTCCTCGACCTGGTGGTCGCCGACGCGCTCTCGCGCCTGGGAATTCTGGCACTGGTGCCGCACGTGCTGCGCGGCACCCACGTCGGCCGGCGCGGCGTGACGGTACTGCGCACGCGGCGCCTGATGATGCAGACCGAAACACCGCTCGTGGTGCATGCCGACGGCGAGATCATCGACGGCGCGGCGACGCGCCTGGAGATCGAAGTCTTGCCTGGCGCCTTGCTGGTCGCGGCCTGAGCGGCGCATACGACAAACGGCTATTGGCCGCCTTCCTTCGGCGCAATCTTCCCTACGCCGCGATGGCGGTCGCGACCGTGCGCTGCCTGGCGATGTTTGCGGGAACCCAGTGCGTTTGCGCCCAGGCGAGCAGTTCGCGCGCGTCGGACGACGTGGGCGGCGCCTGGCCGAGGATCTCGAGCGCATGTGTGAGCGCCGCCGCAGGCCGGGCGAGGTCGATCGGCGAGGCGGCAGTCTGTTTGGAGAGTTTTTCGCCCGCGGGATTGACGATCACCGGGACGTGCAGGTAACGCGGCCTCGCGCAGCCGAGCAACTCTTGCAGATGAATCTGTCTCGCGGTGGATTCGAGCAGGTCGGCGCCACGCACGACATCGGTGATGCCCTGCTCGGCATC
>JAOUFA010000113.1 GCA_029858545.1 Betaproteobacteria bacterium | reverse complement strand
GCACGATACGGTAGGTGTAGCGGTCGAGTGCGCGCAGTCCTTCCACTTCGCGGTCGTAATCGAAGGGCGCGCCAGCCATCGCTTCGGCACGCAGCGTGTCCATGCCCGCGATCTTGCCGCCGACGAGATACAGGTTCGGCGACTTGTTCTTCGGGTCGAAATGGCGCTTGAGCGAATAGACGTAGTCCCGCGCGGTGAGTTCGCGCTTGCGTCCTCGAAACGCCGGGTCGTTGTCGAAGAAGATTCCGGGGCGGATGCGCAGCGTCCAGGTGAGGCCGTCGCGCGAGACCTGCGGCATCGCGGCGGCGGTATTCGGGATCACCCGCACCGGGCGCGCCAGATAGTCGTAGGTATAGGGCGGATCGAAAATATGCGACAGGATGAGGCTCGAGTACAGATCGTTGATCTGCACCGGGTCGAGTCCGGTCTCGGCGACCGGGAAGGCGTAGCGCAGCAGCTTCTGCGCGGTGCGCGTGCCGGCTTGCTGCGCGGGGACCGCTTGCGGCAGCACGAGCGCGGCGCACAGCAGGGCGAGGCGCAACCGCTGCGTCATAGCGTGAACGCGCAACGGTCGATCAGCGCCCCGGGCAGCCGCATCGACGCCGTCGAGCGCTGACCGTAGCTGCCGTCGTCGAGCAGCATTTCGCGCTCGCGCGTCAGGCCGAGCAGGTTCGCGCCGAGCATATTGTGCAGCGTGTCGTCGAAGCGCATCACGTTGAGCGGTGCGCGGATTTCGCCCCGCTCGACCCAGAAGGTCGCGAAGCGGGTCATCCCCGTGATGCGGCAGGTCGAGCGGTCGGAGTAGTTCAGGTACCACAGGTTGTTGACGTAGAGGCCGGTATCGAGTGCGGCGAGTGCCTCGTCCTCGGGCAGCGCGCCGGGGGCGAGCTCGAGCGCTTCGGGCGATTCGCTCTCCGCCGCGCCGTTGGTCGGTACGTCATACTCGCGCGCCGAGCGCGGTGAGACCAGCGCGCCGCACAGGGCGCCCTCGCGCAGCAATTCGACGGCTTGCGGTCGGATGAATCCGGCGGGACCGAAGGCCGGACCCGCCCCCTCGGCGGTGTTCTCGCTCAGGGTGATCGACGGCGCAAGCCGTTCGCCCGCGATCAGCCTGAGCAGCGGAGTCTGCTTGGTGCGGTGGTTCTTGAGACCGAATGCGTTCCAGGATAACAGCCCGAATACTTCCTGCAGTGCCGCGGGTGCCAGGTAGACGCGATACTTGCCCGGTTCGATGGTCTTCGCGGGCCGCGTCACGAGTTCGAGCTGGCGCGCCGCGTCGCCGATCCGACGTCGCAGATCGTTTGCGTTCCAGGTCAGACCTGCGTAGGCGGATTTCACCGCCTTGTCGGCCCGGCTGTAGAGGCTGAATCCGAGGTTGAAACTGGGTTTGGCGAACCAGTTGCGCTGGCCGAGCGAATTGGCGAAGCCGCGACAGACTTCGCCCGCGGCGAGAATGCCGACGAAATCGAGCCCGGCACAGGCTTCGATGACCTGGGCCGCGAGATCGAGCGGATCGGGAAGCGTCGCGCCGGCGCTCGCCTCGGTCGATGCCGGCTCCAGGTTGTACAGCAGATGCGGGTCCTCGGCGAGGCCCGCCAGCTCGCTGCGCAGTTCGGCGACGAAGCCGCTCACGCGTTCGCGATCGGCGGGCGGATTTCCGCAAAGCGTCACCCGCCCGCCGGCGTGCCGCGCGCCGTGGATCAGGTCGATCGACAGCGATGCCTGCGTGACCGATCCGGGCTGGCGTACGCGTCCGTGGTTGAAGCGTACGAAACCCGAGCGCTCGGCCTCGAACCATAGAAGAGCCTCTTCGCCGGTCCGCAGACCCGCGATGACATGATCGGCGATGGAGAAGAAAGTCTCGCGCATCATGCACTCCCGAACACGTCGACGCCGCGGAACAGGCAGGCGGGCGAGGCGTGGCCGACGCGAATCACCTGGTTCGGTTCGCCCTTGCCGCAAAACGGCGAGCCGTTCACCTGCACGGTCGAACCGTCGCCCACCGCCGCGAGACTGCGCCAGAAGGTCGCCGAGATACCGCGGTAGTTGGGGTTCTTCACCACCGTGGTGAGTTTGCCGTTCTCGATCAGCTGCCCCCATTCGCAGCCGAACTGGAACTTGTTGCGCGAATCGTCGATCGACCATGAGCAGTTGGTGCGCAGGTAGATACCGCGTTTGACCGACCTCACCATGTCGTCGAAGGACGAGCTTCCGGGTTCGACGTTGAGGTTGGCCATGCGGTCGATCGGCGGCCGGTTCCACGACGCGGCGCGGGCGTTCGCGATGCCGTCGGCGCCGTCGATGCCTGCGCGCGCGCGCGACACCAGACCGCCGAGCGGTCGCTTCAGGATGCCGCGCTCGATGAGAAAAGTGCGCCGCGCGGGCGAGCCGTCGTCGTCGAAGGCGTAGCTCGCGAATTCCTGCGTCACGCCGGGGTCGAACGTGACATTGAGGAGTTCGGAGCCGTAGGCATAGCTGCCGAACATGTCCAGGGTCACAAAGCTGGTGCCGGCATAGTTACGCTCGTCGCCGAGAATGCGGTCGAGTTCCAGCGGATGGCCGATCGACTCGTGGATCTGCAGCATCATCTGGTCGGGGGCGAGCAAGAGATCCATCGTTTCATCGGGGCAGTCGGGCGCGGCAAGGAGCATCAACACCTCTTCCGCCATGCGCTCGGGACGCGCGCCGATCGCCAGGCGTTCGATGATCTCGAGTCCGCCCTGCTGGCTCTCGCCGGCGTCGCGCATCGAGCGCGTCTGGGTGAGGGCGCCTTCGTTGGCGGTCACCGCGAGCTGCGGTGAGAGCAGGTGCTGGGTCTGGCGCACGCGTCCGCCGCCGTTGGTCAGGTAGAGGCTGTCTTCGCGCACACTCCACAGGCCCGCTTCCCAGTCGACGATGCGCGCGTCGCGCTTCAGGCGCGCGGACCAGTCGCGCAGCAATTCGTGCTTGGCGCCGGTGGAGAGCGACTCCCAGGGACGCTCGACCGGGGTCTCGTACTCACCGCGTGGATGCGGCATCGGCAGGCGGCGGAAATCGTACACGCTCGCGCGGGCGGTATGTGTCGCCCAGCGGGTCGCCTGCGCGCAGGCCGCGCGCAGTCCCTCTTCGCTCAGGTCGCCGGTCGCGGCGTAGCCCAGACCGCCGCCGTGCATCACCGTCACCATGGCGCCGACGTCGAGTTCGTTCCTGATCGGCTGGACCACATCCTGGCGCACGCTGAGCACCCGCGAGCGTTGCTCCACGGCGCGCAGCGAACAGAAATCGACCGCCGGGACGACGGCGGCGAAGCGGGATTCAAGGCTGTCGAACATGCTGCTCCTCTTCGTACTGGAGATGCCCCTGCATAGAACGTCGCGCCTGCATTTTATCGAGCCGCAGCCGTACCAAGACGACCCCCGTCAGGGCAAGCGCCTCAACCCGGGCAGCGGCGAAACCCGGATGAGCAGCAGCCCGAGAAGGATGCCACAGCCGGCGATGATCCAGATGGTCTGGCGCAATCCGATCCAGCCTCCCAGCGCCCCTCCGAGCAAGGATCCGAGCGGCGCGATGGCCACCGTCAGGAAGATCATCGTGGAGGTGACCCGGCCGAGCAGATGATCGGGGGTCAGCGCCTGGCGCAGGGTCAGATAGTTGATAAAGAAGAGCGTGCCGCCGAGATCGAAGGCGAAGATGCCGAATGCGAGACCGAGCGGCGTTGCCACGCTGCCGGCTCGAACGAGCCCGATGAGCCCCCAGGCAAGTCCGGTCAGAAACAGGCCCCCGAGCATCACGCTGCCCATGCCGTGGCGCCGATTGACGCGTGTCGCGATCGCCGAGGCGGCGATACATCCCACGCCGCCGCCCATCCACGCCGCGCCGATCGCGCCCGCCGAAAGTTCGAGCACGCGCGTCGCGTAGAGGATGACAATGGCCATGTACATGTGGCGCAACAGATTCCACAGCGCCACGCTCCAGGCGATCGAGCGCAGCACTTCGTTGTGCCAGATCGAACGCAGACCGTCGGCGATCTCGCGCCAGATCGAACTGCCATCCGCTGCCCGCCGCGGGCGGTCGCGGTCACTGGGCGCAATGCCGCGCAGCAGCCAGGCGGAGGCAAAGAATGACAGCGCGTCAAACAGGATCGCCACCGGTGCGGTCAGCCACTGGATCGCGACGCCCGCAATGCCCGGTCCGATGAGTTGCGCGCCGGACTCGGACAGGGCGATCTTCGCGTTGGCCTCGATCAGGTTTTCACGTCCGACGCGCTCGGTCATCAACACCTGGTAGGCCGCCCAGCCGACCACACCGCCCGTGCCGGCGAGAAAGGCGACCGCGTACAGCATGGGCATCGAGAGAAATCCGAGCCACGCCGCGCAGGGAATCAGCATCAGCGCCGCGCCGCGCGCCACGTCGGCGGCGATGATGAGCGGCAGCTTGCGTGAACGGTCGACGAGCACGCCCGCGAAAAGGCCAAAGAGCGCGAAGGGCAGCGCCTCGAAGGCGGTGAGTATCCCCATTTGCAGCGGCGACGCATTCAACAGCAGCGCGGCGGCGAGCGGCAGCGCGAGCAGCGTGAACTGGCCGCCGAAATGGGTGATGGTGAGCGAGGCCCAGAGCAGGCGGAAGTCGGCGTGCCGCCACAGGCCGCCGAAGCGGGCGGCGAGAGCCTCGAAGATTCTGTCCTGGCGCATCGTCTACGCCTGGGCGAGGCGGCCGGCGGGCATGCGCGGCAGCGCCGCGATCAGGTTCCGGGTGTAGGCGTGAACGGGTGCTTCGCAGACCGTGTCGGCAGGACCGTACTCGACCACTTGTCCGTCGCGCATGACGATGATTTCGTCTGACATGTACTTCACCACCGCGAGATCGTGCGAGATGAATACATAGGTGAGGTCGAACTCCTCCTGAAGGTCGAGCAGCAGATTGAGAACGGTGGCCTGGATCGACACGTCGAGGGCCGACACCGATTCGTCGCAGATCACGACCTCAGGCCGCATCGCGAGGCAGCGGGCGATTGCGAGCCGCTGGCGTTGGCCGCCCGAGAACTCGTGGGGATAGCGGTGAATCGCATCGCGCGGCAATCCGACCTGGTCGAGCAGCGCGATCGCGCGCTCGAATCGCTCGTCGTCGTGCGCGCCGATGCCGTGGATCGCCATCGGTTCGACGAGGATGCGCCCGACCGTGAAGCGCGGGTTGAGACTGGCATAGGGATTCTGGAAGATGACCTGGATGCGGCGCCGGTACGCCGCCAGTTGTCGTTCCGACAATGCGAGCAGATCGTCGCCGTCGAAGCACACCTTGCCCGCGGTCGCGTCGACCAGACGCATCAACAGCAGGCCGAGCGTGGTCTTGCCCGAACCCGATTCGCCCACCACGCCGAGCGTACGTCCGCGCGCGAGCCGGAAGGAAACGTTTTTCACCGCTTCAATGCGGCGCCGCGCGAACAGGCCGGCCCTCAGTTCGAAATCCTTGCTCAGATTGACGGCCTCGAGCAGCGGTTCGGTCGACGCGGGGCGGGCGGGTCGTTCTCCGCCCTGGGCGATGCGCCCATCGATGAAGTCATCGAGCACCGGCAGTCGCCGGGGCCGCGCGTCGAAGCGCGGCCGGCAGGCGAGCAACGCGCGCGTGTAGGCGTCGCGCGGCGCGCCGAAAAGTGCCGCTGCCGGAGCGCTCTCGCGCACCTTGCCCTCGCGCATCACGACCACCTGGTCGGCGATCTCACCCACCAGCGCGAGGTCATGGCTGATGAAAAGGAGGCTCATCCGGTAGGTCTCGCGCAGTTTCGCGAGGACGTCGAGGATCTGGCGTTGCACGGTGACGTCGAGCGCGGTGGTCGGCTCGTCGGCGATCAGCAGGCGCGGCCGGCAGGCGATCGCCATCGCGATCATCGCGCGCTGCTGCTGGCCGCCGGAGAGTTCGTGCGGATACGCGGCGGCGCGTTGCGCGGGCTCGGCGATGCCGGTTTCGGCGAGCAATTCGACGGCGCGCGCAAGCGCCTGGCGTCGTGTCATGCGCAGATGCAGGCGCAGAACCTCGGCGATTTGCGCGCCGACCGCGACCACCGGATTGAGCGAACTCATCGGTTCCTGGAACACGACCGAGATTGCGCTGCCGCGCAGCGCGCGCAGGCGCGCGAGCGGTTCGGCGAGAAGATTGCGACCCTGGTACACGATTTCGCTCGACGGATCGACGATCGCGTTGGCCGGCAGCAGCCGCACGATGGACATCGCCGAGACGCTCTTGCCCGAGCCCGACTCGCCCACCAGCGCGACCGTGGAGTTCTCCGCCACATCGAAGCTCACGCCGCGCACTGCCTCGGCGATCTGATGCGGCCCGAGGCGAAACGAGACGCGCAGGTCGCGCACGCTGATCAGCATCGGCTATCTCAGTTTCGGATCGAGCGCGTCGCGCAAGGCATCGGTAAGCAGCGAAAACGCGGTCACGAATACGGTCATGAAGATCGTAGCCGCCGCGAGCTGCCACCACTTTCCCGTGATCAGTTCATTTTGCGCCTCGCCAAGCATGGTTCCCCAGGACACCATCTCGATCGGCACGCCCAGGCCGAGGAAAGAGAGGATCACCTCGGCCTTGATGAACGCGACCACCAGCAGCGAGAGCTGCACCAGGATCACGTGGCTGATGTTGGGGAAGATGTGCACGAAGATACGTGAAACCTGCGATGCACCGATGGCGCGCGCGGCGCGCACGTAGTCGCGTGCCGCGTGCTTGATGTACTCGGCGCGCACCAGGCGGTAGCTGCCGGTCCAGCCGGTGAGCCCGAGGATCAAGATCACGGTACCGATGCCGCGGCCGAACACCGCGGCGAAGGAGAATACGAGCAGGATCCCCGGTATCGCGGTGAAGACGTTGTAGACCCACTCGATCAGGTCGCCCGCGTGGCCGCGGAAGTAGCCCGCCGCGGCACCGAGCAGCGTGCCGATCGCGGTGGCGAGCAGCGCGGCGAACACGCCGACGAACACCGAAATTTGTGTTCCCTTGATCGCCTTGGCGAGGACGTCGCGTCCCCAGCGGTCGGCCCCGAGCGGCAGTGCCTGGGCGGGCGGCGGCCGCGACTCGACGATCTTTGCCGCGCGCGAATTCCATTCGGCGTAGCGCGGCGCGAGCGGGTCGACGTCTGCAATGTCCACCGCCTGCCGTGCAACGCCGCGGGCGGGGCGCATGCCGTCCTCGGCCGGGCCGCCGGGCTGCCCGCCGGCGAAGGCCGGCGGCGCGTAGGGAACGCCGCGTTCGAGTTGCCAATCCCCGGCCACCAGCCCGGTCGCCGAGGCGAAGATCAGCAACAGGAAGGCGGCGACCACGCCGAGCGCGCCGATGCCGAGACGGTCGCGGCGCAGGCGCTCCCAGGCGGCCGCCCAGACGCCCGCCGAGCGATCGGTCGGCGGCGGTGGCACGAGACGGTGCGTGAGCGCGGTCATGGTCGCTTCAGCCGAGGGTCACACGCGGATCGACAAGCTTGTAGAGCAGGTCGGCGCCCAGATTGATCACCATGGTCAGCAGCGCGAGGTACACCGTCGCGGCCTGAATCACGGGGTAGTCGCTGCGATTGACGGCGAGAAACACCTCGCGTCCGAGGCCGGGAATCGAGAAGAACACTTCGATCAGGAACGAGCCGACGAAGATCGACGGCAACTGCACCGCCACGTTGGTGAGGATCGGGATCATCGCGTTGCGCAGCACGTGGCGGAACATGATCGCGGGTTCGGCGAGTCCTTTCGCGCGCGCCGTGCGCACGTAGTCCTGGCCGGTTTCGTCGAGCAGGAAGCTGCGGTACAGGCGGGTCTGCGGCGCGAGACTCACGAATACCGCAAGCATCACCGGCAACGGCGCGTAGCGTACGAGGTTGGTCGTCCAGTGATCGCTCCAACCCTGCACCGGAAACCATCCGAGCAGAAAGCCGAATACATACTGTCCGACGATGATGTAGACGAGGAACGAAATGGACATCGCGAAGACGCAGACGGCGACGACGAGGCGGTCGGTGAGCGTGCCGCGTCGGTAGGCGACGAACATCGCCAGCGGGAGCGCGAGCAGCACCTCGAGAACCAGGATCGGAATCATCACCGTGAGCGTCGCGGGCAGGCGCGTGGCGACGATCTGCGAGACCGGTTCGCGCGTCATCCAGCTCTGGCCGAAATCGAAACTGACGATCTGCTGCACAAAAAGACCGAGCTGTATCCACCAGGGCTGGTCGAGGCCGAGCTGCGCGCGGATCGCCGCGATTTGCTGCGCGTCGGCGATCTGGCCGGCGAGGACCTCGGCGGGATCGCCGCCGAAGAAGCGGAACAGGACGAACACCAGGAGAATGACCCCGGCCAGGGTGGGGATCATTTGCCAGAGTCGGCGCAGAAGGTAGGAGGTCATTGGGACGTCGGCGTGTCCCCCGCGGCGCTAGCCCGCGGGTACGTGCGAAAGTTATTGTCGTTATTGTCCAGCTTGTCGTCTTCGGCGGGCGGGATTGCGGGCGCCATGATAACGGTTGCGCATGACCTAGGGGCAGAGGAGAACCGGACGGCGGCGCGACGTTGCACGCCAACCCGGGGCGAAGGACGCCCCGGGCAGGGGGGATGGTTGCGATGCAACAATTGTGGTTGTTGTGTTTGAAACGCCAGCCTGTTTTTGGTCAAACGACAACGCCTAGCATTTGAGCGAACTCGATTTGAAATTAAGTCAAGGACAAAGTATTCTCCGCAGGCAACTTTATAGGTGTGGCCGCGTTCAAGCGCGGTGCCTCAGAACGAAAACCGATCTTTGAGAATATTTGAGGGAGGCGCATCAATGGGTACATCACTGAAGTTCAAGCGCAGCGGGGCTCTATCGCATGCGATCGCCGCGGGGGTCGTGTTCGCGGTTGCGGCGCAGTTCGCGCTCGCGCAGCAGGCCGAAGACTCGGTGCAGCGCGTCGAGATTACCGGCTCCAGTATCAAGCGCGTCGAATCCGAGGGCGCATTGCCGGTGCAGACCTTCACGCGGGCGGAAATCGAACGTTCCGGCGCGACGACCGCGACGGAGTTGATCCAGAAGCTGCCGGCGATGCAGGGGTTCGTGACCTCGTCCGAATCGGTGGGCGGCGGCGGTGGCGGTTTCGCCAGCGCGTCCCTGCGCAGCCTCGGGCAGCGCACGCTGGTGCTGCTCAACGGACGGCGCCTCGCGACCTGGGCGGGACAGACGCTGACGGGTTACGGGGACGGCATCGACCTGAATACGATTCCGCTCGCGGCGATCGAGCGCATCGAAGTGCTGACCGACGGTGCTTCCGCGCTCTACGGCTCGGACGCGATCGCCGGGGTGGTCAATTTCATCACCCGCAGCAACTATGAAAAGCTGGAACTGTCGGGGACGATCATGAAGCCCAAGCTCGCGGGCGGCGAGGAAAACCGCCTCTCGTTGACGAAGGGCTTCGGCGAGCTGGCGAAAGACGGATTCAACGTCATGCTGGCGTACAACACCGATAAGCAGGAGGCGATCAAGTCCAAGGATCGCCCGTTCGCCGCCACCGGCAACATCTACTACACGATGGGCGACAATGTATCGGTCAATTTCGGCAACTTCTCCAGTCGCGGCATTCCCGCCAACATTCGCTATGCGGGAGGCTGGGGCAACCCGTATCTCGCCGGAGTCGTACCCTATGCGGCGAATGCGGGAACCTGTCCGGCAGCCCATTTCCCGGATCCCACGGGAGTTCCGGTTTGCTGGTTCGACTACGTGAGCACGCTCGAAATCCAGCCCAAACAGGATCGCCAGAATCT
>JAOUFA010000112.1 GCA_029858545.1 Betaproteobacteria bacterium | reverse complement strand
TCCATCATCGTCGTGAGCGTTGCCTGGTCCGGGTGCATGCGAATCGATTCGGCGAGATAACGGTAGGAGGCCGCATCACCCGCGACACGCTGTCCCAACCAGGGGAGCAGCTTGAATGAATACAGGTCGTAGACGGGCTCGAGCGGCTTCCAGACCTTGGAAAATTCCAGTACCAGCATCCGACCGCCGGGTTTGAGCACCCGCGCCATCTCGGCGAGCGCCCGGTCCTTGTGCGTCATGTTGCGCAATCCAAAGGCCACGCTGACACAGTCGAATCTTGCGTCCGGGAACGGCAGGCGCTCGGCGTCGCACTGCGCGGCCGGAACCAGGCAACCGGCGTCGAGCAGACGGCTGCGCCCGCGCGCCAGCATCCTGCCATTGATATCGGTCATCCAGACCTGCCCGCCGGGTCCGACCTTCCGCGCGAATGCGCGCGCCAGGTCGCCGCTGCCCGAGGCGATGTCCAGCACGCTCTCCCCGGGACGCAAACGAGCGGCGGCGACGGTGAACGCCTTCCAGACCCGGTGCAGGCCCAGCGACATCAGGTCGTTCATCAAGTCGTAGCGATCGGCCACGCTGTCGAAAACGGCCGCGACCCGTGCCTGCTTGCCGTGCTCGGGAACCCGCTCGAAGCCGAAGTGCGTGTCGTTCGGGGCGCCTGGATCAACCGGTCCGGTCATGGCGATTCCACCCTGCTCAGGCGTCGCGACTCGCGCTCGCCGACTTCAGCCGGTCCAGGTACTGGGCCCATAGCGAGTCCTGGTTCTCGCCGAGTTCGTACAGGTAGTCCCAGGAATAGATTCCCGTGCTGTGACCGTCGGAAAACACCGGCTGGACCGCGTACGAACCGACCGGCTCGAGCGCCGAGATGTCGACCTGCCGCTTGCCGGTTTGCAGAACCTCCTGACCAGGTCCATGCCCGCGCACCTCGGCCGAAGGCGAGTAAACGCGCAGCAATTCATAGGGCAAACTGAACGATCTGCCGTCGTCGAATGCGATTTCCATCACCCGCGATTTCTGGTGCAACGTGATCGCGGTGGGGGCCGGTGGGGATTTCGGGCTTTCGGTAACGCTCATGGGCGGTATCTCCGTGAAGCACCGATGATACCTGCCCTGGTATGGACTGCAGGCGTAACGATCACTGCCGCACAACGTCGGCGGCCGGTGCACGGGGGAATTCCCCCACAATGGGCCAGGCCCTTTCCGCCCTGAAACCGTTCTGTCACGGAAGTCCCCTAGAATGGCCGCAAACCTCGACCCAGTCCGAGAGGTACTGCCAAATGTCCGTGGACATTCTCGTCGTCGAAGATGAACCCGCGATCCAGGAGTTAATCGCCGTCAATCTGGAGCATGCCGGCTACCGTGTCCGTCTGGCACGCGACGCGGAGCGTGCGCTCGACCTGGTCCAGGGCGCGCTGCCGGACGTGACGATCATCGACTGGATGCTTCCCGGAATCTCCGGCGTGGCCCTCGCGCGGCGGTTGCGCAGCGAGGCGCGCAGCCGGAATCTGCCGATCATCCTGCTCACCGCGCGGGGCAGCGAAGCCGACAAGATCGAGGGCCTCGAGGCCGGCGCGGACGACTATGTCACCAAGCCGTTCTCGCCGCGCGAACTGCTCGCGCGCATCAAGGCGCTCTTGCGCCGACGCTCGCCGCAAGCGACCGACGATCCGGTGGAAATCGCCGGACTGCGGCTGGAACCGGGGACGCGGCGCGTGTTCGGCGACCGTACTCCGCTCGAAGTGGGACCGACCGAATTCAGATTGCTGCACTATCTGATGACCCATGCCGAGCGCGTCCACACGCGCAGCCAGCTGCTCGACCAGGTCTGGGGCGACCACGTGTTCATCGAGGAGCGCACCGTCGACGTCCACATCCGCCGGCTGCGCCAGGCGCTCGAGGCAACACGCCACGACCGCCTGATCCAGACGGTACGCGGCTCGGGCTACCGGCTGAGCACCGAATCCGCCTGATATCGCCCGCGTGAGAAGATCGGCGCCGGGATGATCACGACCAGAACCCTTCCTGCCGTCCCGCCCCCTGCCCGACCCGCGCGGACCGGCTTCGCTTGAATACCGTCTGGGCAAAAACGCTGGCCGGCGCGCTGTTGGCGGGTTTCGCGGCCCTGCTTGTCTGGCCGCTTGCGGGCGCGGCGTGGGCCTTTGCGACGCTGGCCGCCTTGCTGGGGATCGGCGTTCTGCGCCATGCGGCCAATCTCGCGGCGCTGTCGAACTGGCTGCGGCAGCCCGCGCTCGAGGGCCTGCCCGAGGGCGACGGCATCTGGGAGGACGTACTCGCCGATCTGCATGGCCACCTCAAGCGTCGGAACACCGAGCACGAGGATGCCGTGCGTGTGCTGGCGCGCTTTCGCGCCGCCGCGCGCGCGCTGCCCGACGGCGTGCTACTGCTCGACGCGGAAAACCGTATCGCCTGGGCGAACCCGACGGCGCGGCAGCACTTCGGCGTCGATGCACGGCGCGACGCGGGTCAACCGGTGGTCCACCTCCTGCGACACCCCGATTTCGTCGCGTACCTGGAAAACGGCGCCTTCGATGCGCCGCTCACGCTGCGCACCGCCGAGCGCGACGGCGTGCTGTCGCTGCGCGTGATCGAGTTCGGCGCCGACCAGAAACTGCTCAGTTCGCGCGATGTGACGCTCGAAGCACGTATCGAGACCATGCGCCGCGACTTCGTCGCCAACGTGTCGCATGAATTGAAAACGCCGGTGACGGTGCTTGCGGGCTTCGTCGAGACGCTGGCGGACGACTCGCTGCCGCTCGACGCCGATCGCAGGAAGCACTTCCTCGGCCTGATGGCGGAAGAGGCGCGGCGCATGCAGCGACTGATCGAGGATCTGCTTGCGTTGTCGGCGCTCGAGACCGGCCACGCGCCGCGCGACGAGGATTTGGTCGACATGCGGACACTCGTCGAAGTCCTCGCCGAAGAGGCGCGTGCCCTGTCGGCCGGGCGCCATCGCATCGGCACCGAGATTGTCGGCGCGGCGCGCCTCGCCGGCGACGCGCGCGAGCTCCATAGCGCGCTGTCCAATCTGGTTTCGAACGCCGTGCGTTATACGCCCGAGGGCGGCTCGATTGCGCTGGCCTGGCGGATCGACGACGGGCACGGGGTTTTCAGCGTCGCCGACACCGGCCCGGGGATCGAGGCGCGCCATATTCCGCGCCTCACCGAACGCTTCTACCGGGTCGACAAGAGCCGCTCGCGCGAGACCGGCGGCACCGGCCTGGGGCTGGCGATCGTCAACCAGGTTCTCACGCGGCACGGCGGAAATCTCGAAATCGAAAGCTCACCCGGGCACGGCTCGACCTTCCGCGCGGTGTTTCCCCCCGCGCGCATTGCCCCGCCGGACGAGGCGTACCCGGATCAGACGACTTCGTAGACGACGCGCTCGAAATCGCTGCCGCGCTCGATCACCTCGGTGAGACGCACCTGCGCGGCCGATTCGATGTGCACTTCGAGTATGCGCTGCGGTTTGTACCAGCCGGACGGCAGGATCAGCGACGGCGGTACATTGAGCGCGTGGACCGCGGTCAACGACAACGCCGGAACATATTCTCCCGAACCGGCACCCAGGCCGGTTGCGCGCACCGCCATCGCAACACATTGGCCATGGAGCAGTTTGACCGCGGCCTGCAATTCGCCGCTTTCGGTGCACATCAGCCAGCGCAACTGGCCCAGCATGAGGCCGCGCCCGGAACTCGCGCTGATCCCGACCAACTGACCGTGCGTGTAGCGCCTGCCCAGGCCGGCGCCCCGGCGCGACATCCTGAGTTCGTGCGTGCCGAGGCTCTCGAGAACCCAGTCCTCGCGCTGCGCGTCCTTTTCGCCCGCGCGGGCGTCGGCGTCGCGCGAAACGACGCGCCCGAAGGTCTCGAGTTCCTCGCGTTCGCGTGACGTCAACTCGCGCTTCGCCGCCCCCCCGGGGGGCCGGAACGCCCCTCCGGACACGTTGAAATGGATCGCCGCGAGGTCGCTGCAGACGTGGAGCGGATCGCTGGCGAGGCGCGGCTCCTCGGTCTGCGGCGGTTTCGGACGGCACCAACGGTTATAGAGCAGCACCAGCAGCTGCTCGCACGACGGCTGCACGCAGTCCTCGCCCAGTCCGAGGCGCGCGGGGGACTCCCCCTTGCGCAGGAGCAGAATGCGGTTGCGCAGACTCATCGCCAGCTTGCTCACGTTGAGAAAGCGCGTATCACCCGAGCCCTGCGCGGCCGCCCCGCCGCTCATCGACACGGCGCCGTCCGCGCCCTGCAGATCGACGAGCAGCGGCGGCACGCGGGGGTCGCGCACCGGAGCGCGTCCGACGTCCACCTTGCTCGCCCAGCGCTCGAGCAGGAAGGCGACGAAGGTCAGTTGGCGCTGGGCAAGCTCGCTCGGGCTCGCCGCGCCCATCAGGATCGCGCGCAGGTAGGCGATGCGCGGCGAGGTATCGTGCACATCGCGATTGAGGTAGTCCTTGACGCCCGTTTCCTCGACCTTCAGCTGCTCGGCCCGGGCGTAGGCGCGGTGCAGCCTGCGTCGGCGCTGCGCCGGGACCTCGCGATAGGCGCGGTGAAAGTGGAACATCGCCAGTCCAAGGCAGGTGATCGCGCGCTGGCAGGCGAGCGCCGCCGAGGACTGCATCGCCGTCTCGCCGCCGGCCGCCGCCTCGACGCAGTGAAGATAGCCGGTCGCTATTTCGTCCCACAGCGCGATCGTTCGATCGAACACCGACGCCTCGGCCTCGGCCATCGGCAGCGCGCGATTGCTGAAGCGCTTGGCCTGTTCGATCTGCACAAAATGCACCGCTTCACGCACCGCTTCGATGGTCGCCAGCCGCTTGGCCGCCGCAACCGGAAAGCGGTTGAATTCCTTCAGTTGAAGTTGAAGCTGGTGCTGCGACTGGGCGACGTTGACCATCGGCAGATCCTGCAGCCATCGCTTGCAGCTTGCCGCGTCGACGAATTCCGGGTGCGCGCCGGCGTCCAGGCGGGGCAGGTCAAAATCGCTCATGGCGGCGGTCCACACACGAAGGAGGGATTGCGTTGCCGGCTGCTCATGCGCCACCCCCCAACTGTTCGGTCAGCATGCGGGCGAGCGAGGCGTCGTCGATCGCGTCATGCCGCGGCGCGGCGGCGCGCCGCGGCGCGGCCCAGATCGGATCCGGATAGTGGCGATCGTCGGCAAATCTCGCGATCACGTGCCAGTGCAGATGAGGCACGACATTGCCCAGGCTCGCGAGATTGATCTTGTCGGGCCGATAGACCTGACGCAGCAGCGCCTCGCAGGCATACACGGCGCGCATCAGGCGCTCGCGGGCAGCGAGATCGAGATCGGTCATCTCGCGCACATGGCGATTGGCGATCACGCGGCAAAAGCCGGGGTAGTCCTCGACCGCCGGCCGCACGACGCGGCAGAACTCATCGCGCCATAGAAGCGTTCCGCCATCGGACGCACACAATTCGCAGCGCATGAAATGTCAGACGTCCCCTTCCCGCGACCACCCGGCGGCACGCGCCCGGGCGCATGCCCTCAAAGCAACACGCGCTCGATGCCGCCCGAGTTCGCCTTCGCGACGAACTCCGCCAGCCAGTTCTCGCCCAGCATGCGGCGCGCCATCTCGACGACAATATAGTCGGCCTCGGCTCCCGTGTCAGCCGAGAATCGTCCCAGCCCCTGCAGGCAGGACGGGCAGGATGTGAGAACTTTCACGTTTCCGCCCGCCGGGATGCCCGCCGTCGCGCGGCGCAGCTCCTCTTCCTTGCGAAATCGCACCTGGGTCGAGATATCCGGACGCGAGATCGCGAGCGTACCCGACTCGCCGCAGCAATTCGGCGAAAGGTCGACCTGCGGGCCGACCAGCCCGCGCACCACCTCGAGCGGCGCGCGCGTCTTGATCGGGCTGTGGCAGGGATCGTGATACAGGTAACGCTCGCCCTGTATCGCCTCGAAGCGCAGGCCCTTTTCCAGCAGGTATTCGTGGATGTCGAGCAGCCGGCAGCCCGGAAAGATCTTCTCGAACTCGTACTTCTCGAGCTGGTCCATGCAGGTGCCGCAGGACACCACCACGGTACGGATGTCGAGATAATTGAGCGTGATCGCGAGACGGTGAAACAGCACGCGGTTGGCGGTGATGATGCGCTCGCCGCGTTCGGCCTCGCCGGCCGCGGTTTGCGGATAGCCGCAGCACAGATAACCCGGCGGCAGCACGCATTGCGCGCCGACCTGATAGAGCATCGCCTGGGTGGCGAGCCCCACCTGCGAGAACAGCCGCTCCGAGCCGCAGCCGGGAAAGTAGAACACCGCCTCCGATTCGTCGTTCACCTTCGCGGCATCGCGGATGATCGGCACGATGCGCGGGTCCTCGATGTCGAGCAGCGCGCGCGCGGTGCGCTTGGGAAGCTTGCCCGGCATCGGCTTGTTGACGAAATGCAGTACCTGCGAACGGACCGCGGGACTCACCCGCGGCGCCCTGCCGACAGTCGCCGGAGGATGCGCGGTCTGCGCGCGCGCGAGCCCCGCCGCGCGCGCGATCCGCCAGCCCAGGCGCTGCGCCGCGTAGCCCCATTTGACGAGCAGCAGACGCGCGAGCTTCACGACGCGCGGGTCGGTCGCGTTGAGAAGGAACATCGCAACCTTGGTGCCGAGATTGACGCGCCGCTTGCGCGCCCGGCGCAGCAGGTTTCTCATCGCGATCGACACGTCGCCGAAATCGATGTCCACCGGGCAGGGGTTGGCGCACTTGTGGCATACGGTGCAGTGATCGGCGACATCGCCGAACTCGTCGTAGTGCGCGCGCGTCACGCCGTGACGCGTCTGCTCCTCGTACAGGATCGCCTCGACCAGAAGCGAGGCCGCCAGAATCTTGTTCCGCGGCGAGTACAGCAGATTGGCGCGCGGCACATGGGTCGCGCACACCGGTTTGCACTTGCCGCAGCGCAGGCAGTCCTTCACCGCGCTCGCGACGCCGCCCAGGTCGCTTTGCTCGAGGATCAGCGATTCGGCGCCGATCAGCGAAAAGCTGGGCGTATACGCGTTCGACAGGTCGGCGCCCGCGAGCAGCTTGCCCGCGTTGAAGCGTCCCTCGGGATCGATTTCCTGCTTGTAGGCGCGAAACGCCTCCATCTCGGCCGGTTCCAGGAACTCCAGCTTGGTGATGCCGATGCCGTGCTCGCCCGAGATCACCCCGCCGAGCGATTTCGCCAGGCGCATGATGCGCGCGACCGCCTGGTTCGCGCGCCGCAGCATCGCATAGTTGTCCGAGTTGACGGGTATGTTGGTGTGCACGTTGCCGTCGCCGGCGTGCATGTGCAGCGCGACGAATACCCGGCCGCGCAGCACCCGTTCGTGCACCGCTTCGGCGCCTTCGAGGATGCGGCGAAAGGCGATGCCCGCGAAGAGCTGGCGCAGTTCCTCGTGCAGCTCGGTCTTCCACGACAGGCGCAGCGCATAGGCCTGCAGCGCGCGAAACACGCTCGGATAGGCGCCCGCCCGTTCGCCGTGCCGCGCCCCCCACTGCGAGACCTGCGCGGGAATTTCTGCCGCGGGCGCATCGAGGTGATCGGCGAACCAGCGCCAGCGCGCGCGCACCCGGCGCACGATCTCGAGCGCGCGCTGCGGCCGCTCGCCGAGCACTTCGGCGACCGACAGGCGCTCCTCGAGATGGTAGAGCAGCAGGTCGCCGGAGAAGAATTCCTCCAGCGCGTCGAGCAGTTCGAGCTTGTTGGCGATCGAGCACTCGATGTTGATCCGCTCCACGCCGTCGGTGTAATCGCCCAGGCGCTCGAGCGGAATCACCACGTCCTCGTTGATCTTGAACGCGTTGGTGTGGCGCGCGATCGCCGCGGTACGCGCGCGATCGAGCCAGAAGGTCTTGCGCGCCTCGGCCGAGACCGCGACGAAACCCTCGCCGCCGCGCGCATTGGCGATCCGCACCACCGCCGAGGCGGCGTCCGCCACCGCATCCGCGTCGTCGCCCGAGATATCGCCGATCAGCACCATCTTCGGCCGCTGGTTGCGGCGCGATTTGGTCGCGTAGCCGACCGCCTTCACGTAGCGCTCGTCGAGGTGCTCGAGTCCCGCGAGCACGACCCGCGCCGGCTCGCGCCGCAGGGTATCGAGATAGTTCTTCACCTCGACGATCGCGGGCACCGCGTCGCGCGCGAGGCCGAAGAATTCAAGGCAAACCGTTCGCGTATGCGCGGGCATCTTGTGCAGCAGGAAGCGCGCCGAGACGATCAGCCCGTCGGTGCCCTCCTTCTGCACACCGGGCAGGCCGGCAAGGAATTTGTCGGTGACGTCCTTGCCCAGCCCCGCCTTGCGAAAGCGCGCGCCGGGAATTTCCAGCACCCGTTCCTCGAGCAGCTTCTTGCCGTTGCGCGAAGTCCGCCTGAGGCGAAACCGCGCGCTCGGCGCGTCGTGGATCTTGCCCAGGTTGTGCTCCAGGCGCTCGACCTCGAGCCACTCGGCGCGCGGCGTGACCATCTTCCAGGATACGAGATTATCGAGCGCGGTGCCCCACAGCACCGCCTTCTTGCCGCCGGCGTTCATCGCGATATTGCCGCCGATGCACGAGGCATCGGCCGACGTCGGATCGACCGCGAAGACGAGTCCCGCGGCCTCGGCCGCCTCCATCACGCGGCGCGTGACCACCCCCGCGCCGCTGCGTATCGTCGCACGCGCCCCGGCGACGCCCGGCAGCTCGACGCGCTCGATCGCGCCCAGCGCTTCGAGTTTCTCGGTGTTGATCACCGCCGAGCGGCGCGTGAGCGGAACCGCGCCGCCGGTGTAGCCGGTGCCGCCGCCGCGCGGGATGATCGTCAGGCCGAGTCCGATGAGCGCATGCACGAGCCGCGCCACCTCGTCCTCGGAATCGGGCGTGACCACGACGAACGGATATTCGACACGCCAGTCGGTCGCGTCGGTAACGTGCGCGACGCGCGCAAAACCGTCGAACAGGATGTTGTCGCGCCGCGTCACGCGCGCCAGGCGCCTGAGCGTCTGGCGGCGCAATGCGCGCAGATCGTCGAACGACAGCGCGAAGCGATCGACCGCCGCGCGCACCGCGTCGAGCAGCCCGGCGACCTTTTCGTTTTCCTTGCGGCGGAGTTCGATCTCGTCGAGCCGGCGCGACATGCCCGAGAGCACCTGCGCGCGGCGCCGCGGATGTTCGATCAGATCGTCTTCCAGGTAGGGGTTGCGCAGCAGCACCCACATTTCGCCGAGCACCTCGTAGAGCATGCGCGCCGAGCGGCCGGTGCGGCGTTCGGCGCGCAGTTCATCGAGCAGCGACCAGGCGGGTTCGCCGAGCAGGCGCACCACGATCTCGCGGTCGGAAAACGACGTGTAATTGTACGGAATCTCGCGCAGGCGCTCCTGCATGTTCACGACTCCGTGGGAAGATCGCCCGCGAAGATGTCCCGGTAGCTCGCGTAGAAACTCGCCAGGAAGGTCGGCAGGAGCATCATCAGCAGCATCAGCATCGCGATCAGCGGCGAGATCCCCTTGCCGCCGGAGAGCAGCGACATCAGCAGCAATACCGTCCACGGCAGCACGCCGGCGATCAGCGCGGCGGCCACGCCATAGGCGACGAACGCGCGCCAGTTCATGAAGCAGGCAAAGAAGCTGTAGAAGAGCGCCTTCAGCGGCGCGTAGCCGTGCCAGGCGACCAGCAGCGGCGCGAACCAGAACGCCATCATCACCGGCACGTAGGCCGCCATCGCGACCAGCAGCGCGGCGAAGAATCCGTTCGAATG
>JAOUFA010000543.1 GCA_029858545.1 Betaproteobacteria bacterium | reverse complement strand
ATCAGCGTGATCCTACCCGCGATAGGCGCGGCGTGCCAAATCGCGCCGGTGCGTTTTGCGTACCGGAATCAATCGGTCTATAGTGCGCCGCGAACCATCGGATCGCTTGCGCAGGAAGGGGAATCGAAATGCTTTCTATTTTTTGGCGCGCGGGTTTGGCGCGCAGGGAACTTGTATGCGCGGCGGTGGTGGTACTAGGCGGCTGCGCGAGTGGCGGGATCCGGGTGCACGACAAGCTCGTCATCGACTCGGAGCCGCAAGGAGCAAGGGTTTACATTACAGGACGCGAAGTGGGTGTGACACCGGCCACGGTTGTTATCGACGAGGCATTTCCCAAGCACTGGACCACGCGCGTCGATCCGGATGAGCCGGGTTTTGCCTACTATCGACGGCTCGAGACCGTCGATCTGAAAAAGGACGGATGCGAGACCGTCACGAGGAAGCTGTATGGGGAGGAATTGCAGCGCGAGGTGGTCAAATTCACACTCAAATGCGATCCAGACTACAAGCCTGCACCCGCTCGGGCGGCGGGTAGCGTGGAGGAACGTTTGCGCGCGCTCGATGAACTGAGGCGCAAGGGATTGGTCACCGATCAGGAATACGGCAGCCAGCGGCAGCGCATTCTGGGCGACCTGTAGCGGCGGCGCTGCGGAGCCTAGGATACGGTCAGGACGAGGTTGGCGTTGCCGCTGCCCGAAGACTGCGCGTAGTTTCCGTACTGCTTGCCCGAAAGTCGCTTGCCTTCGGCGACCATCGCGCGCGTGACGCCCAGAAACGCGGCGAGCGGGCGTCCACCCATCTCGGCGCCGACCAGTTTGCTGTACGCGGTGAACCCCGAAACCGCGTCGTCGATCGCGCCGTTCTTCAATTTCTCGATGAACGCCTCGTCCGCCGCCCTGCGTTCGTCGGTTGGCCAATTGTGGCGGCCGCGAACCAGTACGTGCGAGAAAGCCGTGCTGGCAAGGAAAATCACCCGGCGGCCCAGCTTCTTCGCGGTGGCATGCACCGCGGCGCCCGCCTTGAGGCATTCCGCGTGGTCGGACATCAGCACGCTCGGCATTCCGACGACGCCGACTTCTGCTCTCGGGTCGAGGTGCTTGAGCGGTACGTAGGTGCCGTAGTCCCACGCGTAGTGCGTGGAATCGTTGCGCGCCGCGGGGACGCCTGCGCTGCCGAGTTCCTCGATCAGCGCGCCGGCGAATTCGGTATCGCCCCGGTAGCGGTAGGGGAGGCCGGGGATCAGGTTCGGCGCCTCGTCGGCGACGCACATTCCTTCGTGCACCGGCTGGCAGGTCACCACCCAGTCGAAGGTCGCGACCCAGTGCGCCGAGACCACCACCCACAAATCGGGTTTGAGCGTGCGTAGCTCGGCACCCATTTCGGCTTCGCCGGAGACTAGGGTTTGCTGAAATTCCGGAGTGATCTCGGCGCGGCCCAGCGTCGGTACGTGTGCCGCGATCGCGGCGGCAATGATGCCTGTCATGGTGTGATTCCCTCCGGGTGTTCTTCGGGTTGTTCTGAAAACAGGGCATCGCCACGCGGCGCGTGGCGATGCATCGTTATTCCTATAATTTCACGCATACATTGCGCAGCTCGGTATAGAACTCGAGCGAGTGCAACCCGCCTTCGCGCCCGATACCGGAGTGCTTTGATCCGCCGAAAGGCGTGCGCAGGTCGCGCAGGAACCAGGAGTTCACCCAGACGATGCCGACGTCGATTTTGGCCGACACGCGATGCGCGCGCGCGAGGTTGGTCGTCCAGATGGTCGTGGCGAGGCCGTAGCGCGTGTCGTTGGCGAGTCTCACGGCTTCTTCCTCGGTATCGAAGGGCTGCAGGTGCGCGCAGGGCCCGAAGATTTCCTCCTTCACGATCGCCGAGGTTTCGGGCAAGCCGGTCCACAACGTCGGTTCGATCCAGCAACCGTTCGCCAGTTCGCCTTCCATCTTGGGAATGCCGCCGCCAGTGACGACCTTGGCGCCTTCCGCGGCGGCTTTCTTATAGTACGAGAGTACCTTGTTCTGATGCTCCTTGCTGATGAGGGGGCCGATTCCGGTTGCCTTGTCGTCAGGGCGGCCGGGCTTCATCGATTCGGCTTTCGCTTTCAGCGCCTGGACGAACTTGTCGAAAATAGAGCGCTCGACATAGACGCGCTCGGTGCCGAGGCAGACCTGGCCGCAGTTGGCGAACACTGCGCGGCCGATGCCCTCGATGGCGGCCTCGAAGTCGCAATCAGCGAACACGATGCCGGCGTTCTTGCCGCCCAGTTCGAACGACACCGGGCGTACACCATCGGCCGCGGCTTTCATGATGGCTTCGCCGGTGCGCGTCTCGCCCGTGAAGGTGATGGCGTTGACGCCCGGGTG